>JAFLDC010000143.1 GCA_017302775.1 Sphingomonadales bacterium | reverse complement strand
CATCGCCAAACAAGCAGCGGCGCACGAGGCCATTCGCCTGGCTGCCGGGCGATGGCTGGCGCCGCTTAGAAATAAACTTATTCTACTGCAACGGGATAGCGGAATGCCGCAGCCCAACACCGACATATGAGTTCATAGAGATTGACTATAGTTTTCGGACAGATACATTCCACATGGGTTGCATAGAATATCTCCGACAAGACTTGTTAGATCGCTCCGCACATTCTGAAATATTTTCAGGATAAAGTGCGGAGATCATTTGGAAGGAAATGCAGCCATGTCAAACCTCTATCTTGGTCAAATCATTCAGGGCGGATGGAACTTCGCGCCGCGCGGAACGGCGCTGTGTAATGGTCAATCATTGGCAATTTCCCAAAACACCGCGTTGTTCGCGCTGTTGGGAACCTCATTTGGCGGAAACGGTCAGACAACGTTCAACCTGCCCGATCTGCGCGCGCGATCGATGATGCACTGGGGCCAGGGTAACGGGCTTTCCAATGTGTCACTCGGCCAGTCCGGCGGCGCAGAGCAGGTAACGCTCACCTCCAACCAGATGCCGGCACATACGCACCCTGCCACCTTCTCGTCCACTTCGTCGATGAATGCGAGCACGGTCAGGGCGACAGCACAGCTGCCGGCTAGCGGGATGGTCCTGGGCAAGACGGTAGACAGCGTCGGAACGGCAATCCCGCTCATCTACGCACCCGCAGGATCAACCGCGGATCAGCCATTGGGGGGATTGAACGTCGCCGGATCTGTCGCGGTCGGTTCGGCTGGTGCCAGTCAGCCGCTACCGACCAGCAGCCCTTACCAGGCGGTCACTCACGTTATTGCACTGGAAGGAATATTCCCGTCGCGCAGCTGACGTCCCTGCGCCGCAGGATTAGCTGAATCAGTTGAACACCGCCTGGTAATAATAGCCGGGCTTCGCCTGAAACGGCGCCACGGTGGGCCAGATCGAAATCCGGTCTGGCCCCCACTTGCCGCAGCGCATCACATAGCTTCCTTCGACCAGCATGACTTCAGGCGGAGTATGGAAGATGAGGATGAAGGGCGGCCTGTCGGTAATACCGCGATCCTTGAGGGGAGATGCCTCGGTCAACGTCAGCTCGATCTCGGCCGGATCGCAATCGGCAACGAACCGCCGACCGATCAGGGGCGTAAACTCGTCCAGAATCATCGGACGCGGGACAATATCCAAGTCTGACATTGCTGCAGCCTATGCCGCCAAGGCCGCTGCTGGCAAGAGCCCAAGACGCGCACGATTATTCCAGCGATGATAAAGCAAGGCTGACACGACGACGAGACCCATGGCGAGGCCAAGCCACACACCCAGTCCCGCAAGTGGGGTGAAGAATCCCAACACGACCGAAGTGGCAAAGCCGAACAGCCAGTATCCGGTTAAGGCCAGAACCATGGGGACGCGCGTATCCTGCAAACCGCGCAGCGCGCCGGCCAGCACCGCCTGCACCCCATCGAACAGCTGAAACGCCGCGGCGACCATCAGAAACTGCACCGCATGGCTTACCATCGCGGCATTCTCAGGCGCGGCAGGATCAACATAAAGCCGCAGGACGAACAGCGGCGCGAAGATCATTAGTGCGGCCGGGATCACCATATAGCGCAGCGCCATGGATAATGCCGCCCGCCCGGCCCGGCCGATCGCAGCCTGGTCTCCCGCACCATAGAAATAGCCGACCCGGATCGTCGTCGCCTGCCCTATCCCGAACGGGATCTGAAAAGCCAGCGCGGCAACCTGCAGCGCCACGGTGTGACCAGCCAGCTCAGCCCGTCCGATCAGCCCCATCAAGAAGGCTGCGCTGGAAAACAGTCCCCCTTCAGCGAGGATGATCAGCGCGATGGGCAAGCCGATCACTATCACCTCGCGCAACCGCCGCCACTCTGGGCGCCACCAATTACCGAACACCCGGTACCGGCGCATGCGCCGGTCCGTCACGATCGCCAGCGCATAGGCCGCCAGCATCGCCAAAGCAGTAATCACACTGGATATCGCCGATCCGTCCAGCCCGAGCGCCGGCGCGCCGAAATGACCAAACACAAAGATGTAATTGCCCAGGGAATTCACCGCGATTGCCAGCACCGTGATCGCGGTGGCGAAGATCGGACGCCCCAGCGCGGACACGAAATTGCGCAATACACTGGCCATGATGTTGGGGATCATTGCCCACAGCAGGATCATCAGGAATCGTCCGGCCTGAGCTGAAACTTCCGCATCCTGACCCGTCAGGAGCAAGATCGATTCGCCCTGGCTAGCGACGGCCATGCCGATGATCCCGCAAGCTGCCGCCAGCCACAATGCCATCCGCAGCGTGCGCCGGACTTCACGGACCGCATGGGCACGGCGCCCCAATTCGGCAGCTATTAATGGTGCACAGGCCCCGGTCAGCCCGGAAAAGCACCACATCATCAGACCGAACACAGTGGTCGCGAGCGATGCCGCGGCCAGCGCAACCTCACCCAGCCGCGCAACGAAGATCACATCGATCGCATAGACCAGCATCTGCAAAAGGTTCGCCGCCGCCAGCGGCGCCGCCAGCCGCAACGTTTCGCGCTGTTCGGTGCGCCGCAGATCTGCTTCGGTGTGGTCGGTCATAGAAGCCGGCCCGGATAGGCGGCGGCGCACGGCCTTCCAAGCGAAATCCCCCCACCGGTCGCCAATTGCCGCTGCGCCGTGCACTTCGCGCAACGGCTGATGCAACAATGACACTTCCCGGCGCTTGCGAAAACAGGCACAAAGCCGCTGTAATTAGACGGTCGCGCGGCGGAGCCGGGAAAGCGTCCGGTTACTGTTGGAGGGATCTGATACATGCGCTTGCTAACTGCCACAGCCACCACCTTTGCCCTGGCGCTCACCTTGTCCGCCTGTGGCCAGCCCGCGGAAGAGAATGCGGCAGAACCCGCCGCGCCGGCGGTGACCACTGGCAGCCCGGCCGCAACGACAGCTGCCACCACCACCGCTGCAACGGACGGCAAACCTGCGGCTTTCGCCCAATGCGCAGCCTGCCACGCCGTCGAAGCCGGCAAGAACGGCGTTGGCCCCAGCTTGGCCGGAGTGTTCGGCAAAAAGGCTGGCGGGGTTGCCGGATTCGCTTATTCCGATGCCAACAAGAATTCGGGTCTGACCTGGGACGAAGCGACGCTCGACACCTACCTGACCAATCCCATGAAGATGGTTCCGGGCACCAAAATGACCTTCGCCGGGTTGGCCGATCCGGCCCAGCGCAAGGCGGTGATCGACTATCTCAAGACGCTGAAATAGCCCGAGGATCCCAGACAACGAGGACTTCGGGTCGCACGAGGGTCGGGACGAACATCCCGGCCCTTATTGTGTTGTGGCTGTTTTCAGACCCTGGGCGACGCCGCTCTTCCCAGGGCAGCCCCCACGATGTCACGAAAACGAGCCTTCAATGGAAAAGGGCGGCCCCGAAGGACCGCCCTTTCCTGTTCGTTCAAGAAAGCGAGGCTTACTTGACTTCGACGGTGCCACCGGCAGCGGTGATCTTCGCCTTGATGTCTTCGGCTTCAGCCTTGTTGACGCCTTCCTTGATCGCCTTCGGAGCGGCTTCCACCAGCGCCTTGGCTTCGGTCAGACCGAGCGAGGTGATCGCGCGGACTTCCTTGATGACGGCAATCTTGTTGCCGCCGTCACCGGTCAGGATGACGTCGAATTCGGTCTGTTCTTCGGCGGCTTCAGCAGCACCGCCGCCAGCAGCCGGAGCAGCAACGGCAACAGCCGCTGCAGCCGAAACGCCCCACGCTTCTTCAAGCGCCTTGGCAAGGTCAGCCGCCTCAAGGACGGTCAGCTTCGAAAGTTCTTCAACCAGCTTGGCAATATCAGCCATGATGTTTCACTCCATTGATGTGATGGCCGAGGCAGATTGCCCCGGAAAATCGTTGAATTGCGTCTTATCAAGCAGCCTTGGCGTAAGCGCCGAAGACGCGCGCCAGCTTCGCCGCCGGAGCGGTGGAAAGCTGAGCGATCTTCGTCGCCGGAGCCTGGACCAGTCCGATGATGGTGCCGCGCAGTTCGTCGAGCGAAGGCATCGAGGCGAGCGCCTTGATCCCTGCCGCGTTCAGAACCTGGGCCCCCATCGAACCGCCGACGATTTCGAGCTTGTCGTTCGTCTTGGCGAAATCGACCACAGCCTTGGCGGCCGCGACCGGATCGACCGAGCTGGCAAGCGCGGTCGGGCCGGAAAGCAGATCGCCCAGGCCGACATAGTCGGTGTCCTGGATGGCAAGCTTGGCAAGACGGTTCTTCGCAACCTTGTAAGTCGCGCCCGCTTCACGAATCTTCGTACGCAATTCGGTGGACTGTGCCACCGTCAGGCCGAGGTTGCGGGTGACAACCACCACGCCAACTTCCTTGAAGACCGCGTTCAGCGATGCGACCGATTCGGCTTTCTGCGAACGATCCATGCCTTACTCCTTCTACATGACCGCGTGGGAAATGCCCCGCGCGGCCGGCTACGTTTTGTCCGTGGAGCCGGAGCACCACGGGCGAGTCCGTTGGCGAAGGGGAAGGAGGGCGCGTGAAACGCCAAGCCGGGTCTGGCAGGTGCACAGGCCGGAAATTACTCTGTCCCCGTCTAGGCTGCAAATTAAGGAGGAAGCCTCCAGCAACTGTCTCGGACGGATGAACGGACGTGAAACGCCCGGTCGGGGCGCGCCAATGGCTGACCGCTCGGTCAAAGTCAAGTCCGGGCGATCAAACGTCGGCCCACAGGGCAATGCTGTCCTTGTCATGCCAGCCCCCCACGGCAATGATTTCGCCAGACGATGTCATGCGCGGCGCGGCGAAGGGATAGTAACCTGCGCGCCAATGCCCCTCAAGATTGCTGCCCGGCGGGTTTTCGTAACTTGCCCCGCCGCCCAGATCGATGTGCATCCACTGCGCCAGACCGGTTACTGTCCCGCCGGTCGCGCTCAAATCACATTGCGCCCTGCCCTCCATTGCCGCAGCAACCGAAAAGTCGAAACTGAACCGGTCTGCTGGTTCGCTGCGCAGCGCGAAGCGCGGCTGATACGGGCGGCGAACGAACCCGGCTTTGACGTGACGGTTGAACAGCGACAGGTCGAAACCTTCGACCATGCGCAGGGGCCGGTGCGGATCCGGATCATCGGCCAGGGCAACCCGAACCGATGCTTTCGCGGGGACAAGTATCACGCCGGGTGCCGCCAGTTCGGCGCGGGCATGTGCCAGGGCCGGAAGAACCTGCTCGCCTATACATCGTGCGCGAGAATCTCCGACACGATCAAATCGGCGCCGCCGCCCAGATCGCGGTTCCGGTCAAGCCGACTGGAATGGCAGGAATGGACCGTGATCCGATCAGCGAAACCGTTGGCGGCTATTATCTCGCGGGCCGTACGCGCCAGCCGCGGCTCGAATTCGCAGGCATGAACATGCGCAGCCCCTGCACGCGCCGCCATCATGGCCAGCAATCCGGATCCGGTGCCGATGTCGAGCACGACCCGCCCCGGCGCGAAGTGTTCGATCGCCCGGCGATAAGCTGCGCTGCGCGCACCATCGCCCAGCATGGCATGATGATAGGCCGGGATACTGGCATATCCCAGCCGCTGCGCAACGGCAGTGACCACCGGATCGTCCGGGCGGCCAGCGAGCGCCTGTGCGGCAAGCGAGGCAGCCTTGTCTCCCTGCCCGGCGCGGATCAGATCAAGTCCCATTCGCAGCAATTGTGCGGGACGGCCAAACAGCGCGCTGTCTTTATTATCGGGCATCATCACATCCTGGCGGGCCGCCCGCTTCAACCCATTGTTAACCATAGGGTGCGAAACCGCCAGCGAGGCATGCATAAGCAGGTGTACAGTCATGGACAGCGGTGTAGTTGAAATCAAGCCCGGTGGCGGCTCGAAATGGCTCACGCCGGCCCGGCTTGACCGGATCGAACAGGGCGCGATTCTGATCCTGTGGGCTTTCCTGGTCTGGCGCGTTGCGGACAGCGCCAATCCAATGGCCCCGCTGCTGCTGGTGGCCGAAACCACTGTAATGTTCTTTGTCATGATCCGGCGCCCTACCGAGGCGATCTCGGTCCGGCCGGTCGACTGGTTGCTCGCCGCCGCCGCGACCGCCGCGCCGATGCTGGTGATGCCTGGCCCCAATCCCTGGCCCGCCCTTGCACCGTTGGGCATTGCCTTCGTGGTGCTGGGAAACCTGTTTCAGATTTGGGCCAAATTTTCACTACGCCGCAGTTTTGGCGTTGCCCCAGCCAATCGCGGGGTCAAGGTGGGCGGGCCCTATCGGTTTGTCCGCCATCCGATGTACGCTGGCTATTTCGGCACGCACATCGGGATCATGTTGCTGATGCCGTCACTGCTCAATCTTGCGCTCTACGCATTCTGCTGGTGGGTTCAAATTCTCCGCCTGCTGGCCGAGGAACGTCTGCTGGGCGCTGACCCGGCCTATCGCAGCTTTTCGGAAAACACGCGCTGGCGGCTGCTGCCCGGCGTATTCTGAATTCGCTGTCTCCTTGGGGGGCACAAGCGGGGCCGCGCGATCCGGGGGGAGCCCGCGGCCCATTTTTTAACCGGCACCCTCGGGCGCGGCTGCTTTGGCCGCCCTGATCGGTCCAAATTTGCGCCACACGATCGTCCAGGGGATGATCGGAACATAGATCAGGATCGGCACACATTCCCAGAACAGCCCCTCGATCTCAGGCGTGAGGGTGCCGTTCACCCAGCCGGGAAGTGCGATCCTCAACATCAGGATGAATTTCCAGCCCAGTTCGAACAGCAGCACCGGCAACATCATGATCGGTCGGAGCGCGCCAAACAGGCACAGCAGCGCAAGAGAACCGAGGAAGCTGGTCAGGGCCGCACCCTGATATGTCAGCGCCTCGGGAAGCCAGATCAGGCGCGGGATGATTGCAATTCCAAGACCGATTGCGATCGCAAGATAGCACAGCCGCAGTA
>JAFLDC010000142.1 GCA_017302775.1 Sphingomonadales bacterium | reverse complement strand
GAAGCGGCCGCGGCAGCAGCCGACGCGCAGATCCGCGCCGCTCGTGCCCAGCAATCGGCCGTCGGCGCGGTAGCAGGGCAGGGCGTTGTGATCGCGCCGGCCAGCGGCCGGGTTCTGCGCGCAGACGTCCCTGCCGGCTCACCGGTCGCGCCGGGCATGGCCATCGCGGTAATTACTGCCGGCCCGACGATTGTGAGGCTGGAAATGCCGGAGTCGCTGGCCGACAAGGTGCACCCTGGTTCGCGTGTGACCGCAACGGGGATGGCACCGGGCGCAGTGATCAAACTGTATCCTTCGATCACCGCAGGGAAGATAACGGTCGATGTCGATATGCCGGGCATCGACAGCAAGCTGATCGGCCGCCGCGTTGCTGCCAGGGTTGAAACCGGCAGTCGCAAGGCGCTGCTGATCCCGGCGAGCTTTGTCACAAACCGCTTCGGGATCGATTACGTCACCTTGGTCGGCAAAGACGGCAGTGCTGCGGAAGTGCCGGTGCAGATCGCCCCATCGGGCGAGACCGGCAAGGTTGAGATACTGTCCGGAGTTGGCGCCGGGGATACACTGCTGGCTCCCGCATCGGGGGCCGTCCGGCCATGAACCTTGGCATTTCCGGCAAACTGACCCGGGCGACCATCCAGTCGCCGCTCACGCCATTGTTGTTGCTGGCCGCGATGATCGTCGGCCTGATCGCGACGATTACTATCCCGCGTGAGGAGGAGCCGCAGATCAAGGTGCCGATGGTCGATATCATGGTTCAGGCGCCCGGACTGTCGGCCCCCCAGGCGGTGGAACTGGTGGCCAAGCCGCTGGAAACGATCGTCAAGAGCGTTGATGGGGTTGAGCACGTCTATACCCAGGCGCAGGACAATGGCGTCATGGTGACGGCGCGGTTTCTGGTCGGCTCGAACCCTGAAGACGCGGCGATCCGCATCAATGAGAAGATCGAAGCGAACCGTACCCGCATTCCAACCGGCGTTCCCGCGCCGCAAGTTACCGTCCGCGGGATCAACGACGTGCCGATCGTCGTGTTGACCCTCACGCCGAAACCTGGTGCGCCGGGCAACTGGAACGATCAGGCGCTGGGCGAACTGGCCGGAAAACTCAGGACCGAGATCGCGAAGGTGGATGATGTGGGCCTGACGTTTGTATCGGGCGGACAGCGCATGGCGTTGCGGGTTGTGCCCGATCCCGCCCGGCTTTCGCTTTATCGCGTTCCGCTCGGCAATCTCATCGAAGCGGTATCGCAGGCTAATCGCGCTTTCCCGGTCGGGACCGTGCGCGAAGGCGGGCAGGCCGCGCTGGTGGTGGCTGGGCAGACGTTACGTGACGCACAGGAGCTGTCGGGATTGACGGTGCGCTCGGTTGGCGGTGCGCCGGTTCTGCTGTCGGACATCGCCCGGATAGAGCAGGCGCCGACCCAGGATCAGGCGCGTGCCTGGCGCTGGGCCAAGGACGGCAGCGGCAGGTGGTCGATGGCCCCGGCCGTAAGCCTCGCGATCGCGAAACGCGCCGGTGCGAATGCCGTGACGGTGTCCGAAAGCGTGGTCGATCGGGTCGAGGGGCTGAAGCAGCGATTGATCCCGGCGGGAGTCGAAGTTTCGATTACCCGCAATTATGGCGAAAGCGCCAATGAGAAGGCCAACGAACTGATCTTCCATCTGGCCTTGGCAACCGTTTCGATCGTTGCCCTGATCGGCTTTTCGATCGGCTGGCGCGAGGCCGGGGTGACCGCGATCGTAATTCCGACCACGATCATGCTGACCATGTTCGCATCGAATGTCATGGGCTTTACCATCAACCGCGTTAGCCTGTTTGCGTTGATCTTCTCCATCGGCATTCTGGTCGATGATGCGATCGTGATGATCGAAAATATCGCACGCCACTGGGCCATGGCTGATGACCGTTCGCGGATCGACGCAGCGATCGATGCGGTTGCCGAAGTCGGCAATCCCACGATCATCGCCACCCTTACGGTGGTCGCGGCGTTGCTACCGATGCTGTTTGTTTCAGGGTTGATGGGCCCCTATATGGCGCCGATCCCGATCAATGCCTCTGCCGCGATGATCTTCAGTTTCTTCGTCGCGGTGATTATTGCACCCTGGCTGATGGTCCGGTTCGCGCGGCAGGCGCTCAGTCACGGCGAGGAACACCACGGCGGCAAGCTTGGCGCGCTTTACCGGCACTACGCCAGCAAGGTCATTGCCTCACCGCAAAGCGCCAAACGCTTTCTGATCGGCGTTGGCATCGCGACGGTGCTGGCCTGTTCGATGTTCTATTTCAAGGCGGTGACGGTCAAACTGCTACCCTTCGACAACAAGAGCGAAGTCCAACTGGTGGCCGACCTGCCGGAAGGCACCAGCCTCGAAACCACCGCGCGCGTCCTTGAGCAGGCGGCGGCGGTAGCGCGCACAGTTCCTGAAGTGGTTTCAATGGAGGCCTACGCCGGAACTTCGGCTCCGTTCAACTTCAACGGACTGGTGCGGCACTATTTCCTGCGCGCCCAGCCAGAGATGGGGGACCTGATGGTTACCTTGCTGTCGAAGGGTGATCGTTCGCGTTCCAGCCATGATGTCGCGGTGGATCTGCGCGAAAAGCTCAAAGCGATTCCGCTGCCGGCGGGGGGCTCGCTCAAGGTCGTCGAAACGCCGCCGGGTCCGCCGGTGCTGGCAACGCTGCTGGCGGAAATCTATGGGCCTGATGAGGCTACCCGCCGGAACACCGCCTTGCAGGTAGAGCGGATATTCAAGTCGGTTCCCTACATCGTCGATGTCGACAACAGCTTTGGTCAATCGCGCCCGACGCTGAAGCTCATTCCTGACCGTGCCAAGCTGGATCACTATGGCCTGTCCGAGCGCCAGGTGTTTGACAGCATCGGCGCCTTGCTGGGCACCCAAGTGGTGGGTTATGCCCCGCGCAGCGCCGAGCTGGGCGGCGCGGAACGGGAACCGCTGCCGATTGAACTGTCGCTTGACCAGTCGCAGCGCAGCTGGTCGGCGAGTCTGGCCGCGACGCCGGTGGCAGTGACGCCCGGTGGTCAGCTGATCGAGCTGGGCGAGCTGGTGACGGCCCGGATGGAGCCCGGCGGGCAAGCCATCTTCCGCCGCGACGGCCGCGGCGCGGCGATGGTCAGCGCCGAACTGGCCGGGCGCTATGAAGCGCCGATCTATGGGATGCTTGCGGTTGATGAAGCGATCGAGGAGTTTGACTGGGCCGCCCACGGTCTCGCCAAGCCGGAGGTGATCCTCAATGGCCAACCCGAGGATGAAAGTGCCACTGCGCTGCTGTGGGACGGTGAGTGGGAGATAACCTGGGTCACCTTCCGCGATATGGGCGGCGCGTTCATGGTCGCGCTGCTTGGCATCTACGTGTTGGTCGTGGGCCAGTTCCGCAGTTTCAAGATACCACTCGTGATCCTGACCCCGATTCCACTGACGCTGGTGGGCATTGTCGTTGGGCATATGCTGTTTCAGGCGCCGTTTACGGCCACCAGCATGATCGGGTTCATCGCACTGGCGGGGATCATCGTGCGCAATTCGATCCTGCTCGTCGACTTCATCCGGCATTCCCGGACCGCCGACAAAAGTCTGCGCGAAACACTGCTGGAGGCAGGCATGATCCGGTTCAAGCCGATCGTGCTGACGGCGGCGGCAGCGATGATCGGCGCGGTCGTGATCTTGACCGACCCGATCTTCCAGGGGCTTGCGATCTCGCTGCTGTTCGGGCTGGCTTCGTCAACATTGCTGACGGTGCTGGTCATTCCGGCAATCTACATCGTCCTGCGCGATGATGGTCGCCCACTGGATTCGGCGTGATGAACGCCGCCGACCGGTCCGAACTCAAAGCCAATTCGCTTGCCATGGCTGGTCGGCTCAAACTGATGAGCCATCCGGAACGCCTGCTGATGTTGTGCCGCATGGACGAGGGCGAAGTTTCAGTGAGCGAGCTGGTCTCGCTAGCCGGACTATCCCAATCGTCGGTATCGCAGCATCTTGCGATGCTCCGCGACGAAGGCGTGGTGACGATCCGCGGCGCAGCTCAGACGCGATACTACAAACTGAAGGACCCGACCGTCAGCGCTATCATACGCGCGCTGTGCGACCTGTGCGGGGACAGCTGCTGACTTGCCCGGCTTAGCCGGCCGGGTCAGTCCAGCAGCGTTCCTACAGGGCGATATTCGTAGCCAAGGTCGCTTGCGACCGCTTCGTAAGTGACGTGGCCCTGGTGCACGTTGAGCCCGGCGGCGAGGTGCGGGTTGGCCTTCAGCGCGGCCTTCCAGCCAAGGTCGGCAATCCGCAGTGCATGGGGCAGGGTGACGTTGTTAAGGGCGTAAGTACTGGTCCGTGCCACCGCGCCGGGCATATTGGCGACGCAATAATGGACGATCCCGTCGACCACATAGGTCGGGTCGGCATGCGTCGTGGCATGGCTGGTTTCAAAACACCCACCCTGATCGATCGCCACGTCGACCAGAACCGCGCCTGGCTTCATGCAGGCCAGCATGTCGCGGGTAACCAGTTTGGGGGCCGCGGCGCCGGGAATCAGCACGGCGCCGATCACCAGTTCAGCCTCGCAGATCATCTGCTCGATATTGGCGCGGTTGGAAAAGCGGGTCTTGGCGCGGCTTTCGAAATGGGTTCCCAGCCGCTCGAGTACTTCAGGATCGCGATCCAGGATGGTAACGTCAGCCCCCAGTCCCACCGCCATCTGGGCAGCGTTAAAGCCAACCACACCGCCGCCGATTACCAGCACCCGTCCCGGCAGAACGCCCGGCACGCCGCCCAGCAGCACGCCGCGCCCGCCATTGGCCTTTTCCAGGGCGGTCGCCCCGGCCTGGATGCTCATCCGGCCGGCCACCTGGCTCATCGGTTTTAGCAGCGGCAGGCTGTTGCCCGGCCCGGTCACCGTTTCATAGGCGATCGCTGTGACACCCGACTTCACCAGGTCGGCGGTCTGTTCGGGATCCGGCGCCAGATGCAGATAGGTGTAAAGCACCTGGCCTTCACGCAGCATGGCGCGTTCAGCCGCCTGCGGTTCCTTCACCTTCACGATCATCTCACAGCCGTCGAACACTGCGCGCGCGGTTTCCTTGATCGCTGCACCGGCTGCCTGATAATCGGCATCGGTTGCTCCGATACCCAGGCCGGCACCGGTTTCGACCCATACTTCGTGACCATGCGCGACCAATTCGCGCGCCGATTCGGGGGTTAGACCGACCCGATACTCGTGGTTTTTGATTTCTTTGACCGTACCCACACGCATGATCGCTCTCCTGACGCGGCTGCCTGGCAGCAAGCATACGCGCGATTAGCAAGAAAGTTTCACCAATCTATGGCCTTGCCTGTCACGCAGATGGTGATATTTTCGCAAGAAAGAGCATTTATCGGGAAATATTTTTGTGGACCGTGCCGATCTTGCTTTGATTTCCGCGCTGCAGCGAAACTCTTCATATTCGCTTGCTGAGCTGGCCGCGCAGGTCGGCGTTTCTGCGTCGGCCTGCCACCGCCGGGTCCGCGCGCTGGAGACCGCCGGGATCATCACCGGTTATGCCGCGCAGATTGACCCCGCCCGGCTTGGGCTGAAGGCGATCGCCTTCGTCGAGATCACGCTGACCAGTCAGAGCCGCGAGGCGATGGACCGGTTCGAGGCGGCGGTGCAGGACTATCCCGAGATCATCGATTGCCACCTGATGTCAGGCGGCGCCGATTATTTGCTGCGTGTCGCGGCGGCTGATCTGGAACATTATGACCGGATTCACCGCGATTGCTTGTCACGCTTGCCCGGGGTCTCGGCGATGAAATCGAGCTTTGCCATTCGCCGGATCAAGCGGTGGGGTGGTTATCCGCTTGGCCGGTAGGCCGCTTCAAGCGGCGGCGGCGACAGCAGGTTCCGCACGCCGCACCAGCCGGCCCGGCAGTGCTCCCGTGTGAACCCCATTGCGATAGGTCACCACGCCTGAAACGATCGTGGCCGTTATCCCCTCCACCCGCTGATGCAAACGCTTGCCACCGGCTGGCAAATCATACTCGATCGTGGGGACATGCAGTTTCAGTGCGGGCAGGTCGATCAGGTTTACGTCTGCCTTCAGTCCTACGGCAATGCGCCCGCGATCGGTCAGACCGATCATCCCCGCAGCCTTACTGGTGAGTTCGGCTATAGCATCGGGCAGGCCGATCGCCTCGTCCTGGGCGGCATCGCGCACCCAGCGCTGGAGGAAATAGGTCGGAAAACTGGCGTCACAGATCAGGCCGTAGTGCGCCCCGCCGTCTGCCAATGCCATCACCGTGTAGGGGCGACCCAGCATTTCGCGGACCGATTTGAGAGTGCCTTGCGCATAGTTGGCGGCTGGCAGATAGAACACCGCCCTGCCATCGTCCCGCAGCAGCGCGTCGTAGGCATATTCGTCAAGCGATTGGCCTGCCGCCGCGGCCCGGGCATCGACGCGATCATCGTGCTGCGGCTCGTAATTGGGTTGATCGTCCCACTGATAGGCGGCCCGAAACGCGGCGATCAGCATAAGCGTTGTAGGGTTGGTGTCCTCAGGTGCTTCAGCCAGTAGCCTTGAGCGGAAAGCCGGATCGCGCATCGCCTCCACCCGCTCGGCCAAAGTCAGATGAGCGATGGTCCTGTAGCTGGGGTGACTGCTGAAATGATGCAGCGACAGATCAAGGCCAAAGAACATGCCAACCGGGCGGGGCGCCACCTGACCGTGCATGGTTAAGCCGTCTGCAGCGGCCTGGGCCAGTCCCGCAAGATGATATTTCCAGCCTTCACCCGGCTGGCCCGGGACCTCCAGCAGGGTAAACGACACTGGTCGGCCAGACTTTTCGGCCACACGCCGCAGAATGGGGAACTCAACCTCGGCGGGCTCGGCCGGGGCAGGGATGATCTGAAACACGCCGGCACCGGCATCGCTGAGCCCGCCCGCCAGCGCGCATAACTCATCGACATCGGAGTACAGGCTTGGCGCCAGTTCGCCAGCCTTGGTCC
>JAFLDC010000141.1 GCA_017302775.1 Sphingomonadales bacterium | reverse complement strand
CCGGGGCTTTGTTGGCGGCGCACAAGAGCGGCCTGCGGATTCCGCAGGACATCGTGATCACGGGTTTTGATGACACGCCGGTGTCGGAAATCGTCTGGCCGCCGCTGACAACGATACACCAGCCGCTTCGCCGCATGGGCGCACGGGCGGTGGAACATCTCGCGGCGTTGGCCGGTAGTGACCAGAAGGGCGTGCCTGGGCGCGAGATTATTGCGCATCAGCTGGTCGTCCGGGAATCAACCAGGGATTCCGACTGACGTAACCGACCGAAATTTCCCAGCCACTTGACGGCAAGGTGCTTTCAAGGCATTTGTTGGAAGCGCTTCCAATAGATGTTGGAGGATAAAGCCGGTCGTTCGCCACGCGCCATGCGGGCCAGAACTGGCCAAAAAGGAGGGGTTTGTATGGAGTTGAGGGTGCAATCAGGCGCATCGGCGAATCGCTTGCCGCGGGCCTATCGTTTCGGTTTGACCGCGGCTTCGGCCTTGGCGATGGCCGCGTTCATGCCCACAGCCGCTTATGCGCAGGAAGCACCCAGCGATGACGACGGCGGTGTGATCGAGGTTACCGGGATCCGCTTTTCGATCGGCAATTCGATCAATACCAAGCGCAACAACGAAAGCATCGTGGAAGTGGTTTCGGCCGAAGAAATCGGCAAGCTTCCCGACGTGTCGATTGCGGAATCGATCGCGCGCCTTCCCGGTCTGGCCGCCCAGCGCGTCAGTGGCCGCGCACAGACCATCTCTTTGCGGGGTTTCTCGCCCGACTTCACCACCACGTTCCTGAATGGTCGGCCGCAGGCCAGTTCGGGGGACAACCGCTCGGTCGAATTTGATCAGTATCCCTCCGAACTGCTGGGCAGCGTGGTTGTTTACAAGACCCCGGATGCGGACATCGCCGGGATGGGCCTGTCGGGCTCGATCGATCTCAGAACTGTCCGTCCCTTGGAATATGGCAAGTCTGCAATCGTCGTGAACCTGCGCGGCGAAGTCAATTCGGGCGGTCGCCTCAACGCCGATGTCCGCAACTGGGGGTGGCGCGGCAGCGCCAGCTGGATCGGGCAGAACGATGCCGGAACCTTTGGGTGGGCGTTCGGCATCGCGCATCTCGATTCACCGTCGCAGAACCGGCATATCAAGGCTTACAACTACGAAACCTTCTGCTGCGGACAGCAAAGCAGGATCACCCCGGCGGGCGCCCAGGGTTCCACCTTCGTCACCGGGCAGGAAGTCTTCGCCACCTCGCGCGAGCAGAAGCGTGATGCGGCGATCGCCATTCTGGAATGGGAACCTAACGACAAGGTCCATACCGAACTCGATCTTTACTACTCGCGGTTCAAGCAGCGCGAAGTGATGCGCGGTGCGCAGTGGTTTTCGAACGTCTGGGCCGATGCGCAGACCTTTACCGGCGTCGGCAATGCCACGGTTGGCGGGACGAGTATCGGCGTCACCGGAACCGCGACGGGCGTGGCGCCGCAGCTTCGCAACGACTATAACACCCGCGACGATGAACTGTTCTCGGCCGGATGGAGCGGTGAGTTCGTGATGGATGATCGGACCCGGTTCGTCGCCGATCTGTCCTATTCATCGAATGTTCGCGATGAAAGCATCACCGAAACCTACGCCGGGTTCGGCTGCTGTGCGACTGCGGCGACGCAGAACGCCAATCGCACTTTTGATTCCATCGGCTGGGACTTCACCGAGTTTCTGGCCGGCACCGGCTTTGCCGATTGGAGCGAAGGCCTCAACTATGCGGATGCCAGCCGCGTATCGCTGGGTGACCGTGCGCCGTGGGGCGGCTGGGGTCACGACGGCCAGACCAAGAAGCCGCATGTGGTCGAAAAGGTCTATGCGGCCGATATGGGGCTTGAACACGACTTTGGGGGCGGCTTCTTCAAAAGCTTCCATTTCGGGCTCAACCTGACGCACACCACCAAAGAAAAATCCGTCGCTGAATACGATCTGTTTCTGAAGAACGGACGTACGCAGTCGCTGGTTGGCGCACAGTATCTCGTTGCGCCGACTTCGCTGGGATTTGCCGGAATGGGCTCGGTCCTGTCAGTCAATCTTCCCGCTGCGATTCCGGTCTATTACGACCAGACCGTCTACATCGATCCCAACACCTTCGACAAAGATTGGAGCATCGCGGAAACCACCTTCACCGCGCGGGCCAAGCTTAACATTGAATCGGGCAACCTGCACGGCAACATCGGGCTGCAGATGGTCTATCAGGATCAGCGGTCCAACGGCTCGTCAATCAACTTTCTGGTCACCCCGCGACAGGTCAATCCGATCAGGTCCGGGACCAGCTACGTTGATTGGCTGCCCAATCTCAACCTGACGTATGAGCTGGGCGGCGGGCACCGCTTCCGCCTTGCCTTGTCCAAGCAGATGGCACGTCCAAGGATGGACGAAATGCGGGCTGACTTCATCCCCGGCGCGGGCAACCCTTGCGGCGGTTCGGGCGGAAGTTCGATACAGTGCCAACCGGGTGGAACGATCAATCCCTGGTCGGCCAACGGCGGCAATGCGAAGCTGGAACCGTGGCGGGCAAAGTCGGCAGACCTTGCGTGGGAATGGTACATCGACAAATCGAGCTACATCGCGGTTTCCGGATTCTACAAGGATCTCGACAACTACATCTATCTCCAGCAGCAGACCTTTGACTTCTCCGGACTGACTTTGCCCACCACGGTGGTGGTGCCAGCCGGGGTGACGGTCAGCCCGATCGGCACCATCCGGCAGCCAGCCAACGGCAAGGGTGGCAGCATCTATGGTGTGGAAGTCAGCGGGGCACTCAGCTTTGGCAAGATCACGTCAGCGCTTGACGGATTCGGTGTCATCGCCAGCTACTCGTACGTCAAGTCAGACCTCAAGCCGACGGATTCGACCAGCACCACCGCGGTGCAGGCCACCCGCATTCCTGGCTTGTCCAACCATGTCTACAACGTCACTGGCTATTTCGAAAAGGGTGGTTTCCAGGCGCGCGCAAGCTATCGCTATCGCTCGGGCTTCAAGGGCGAAGTGGTGCAGCTCTTCGCCAATCGCGGCCTGACCGAAATTCTTGCGGACAAGCAACTTGATGCGCAGATTGGCTATGCCTTCCCCGAAGGATCATCGCTGGGCGGCCTTTCGGTGTTGCTCCAGGCCAATAACCTGACCGATTCACCCTACCGTACTCGCCTGGGTGTTGACGGCGGCGGTGCACGGACCTCGTCCGGTGATTTCCTGCCGGAAATCTATGAAAAGTATGGTCGCCAGTTCTTGTTTGGCATCAGCTACAAGTTCTGACCATGCTCCAGATCCAGCGCCGTGCTGGGCCGTTCCGGATAATTACGGAACGGCCCGCCCGGCGAGGATTGGAAGACGTTCCCGATGACGACAATGACAGGCAGGACATGCTGGTGAATATTCGATGGGTTTTGGCCGCCGCAGCGTCCTTCGGTGTCGCAGCCTGTGCTGCTCAAGGTCAGCTCAAGCCGGCTACGGGCTGGTCCGCTGAGGAAACCAGGGCAATCTCCGCCTGGCCCGCCCGGAAGACAGTGAAGCCTCTCGATCCGGCGCTGGAGCGGCGCATTGCCGGAATTGTCGCGGGGATGACGCTGGAACAGAAGATCGGGCAGATGACCCAGGCTTCGATCCTGTCGATTACCCCTGACGAGGTGCGGCAATATTACATAGGTTCGGTCCTCAACGGTGGCGGAGGATGGCCGGGCGGCAAGCGCGCGGCGACCGTGGCGGAGTGGGCGGCACTGGCGGATGCCTATCGCAATGCCGCCATGTCTACTGACATGGCTGTCAAGATTCCGATCATTTGGGGCACGGATGCCGTTCATGGCCACAACAATGTGCGCGGCGCGACAACATTTCCGCAGAATATCGGGCTGGGGGCAGCCAACGATGCCGATCTGGTGCAACGGATCGGCCGCTCGACCGCGCGGCAGGTGCGTGCCACCGGGATCGACTGGGCATTCGCGCCGACCCTTGCGGTGGTCCAGAATCAGCGTTGGGGGCGCAGCTATGAAAGCTACTCCAGCGATCCTGCGATCGTATCGCGGCTGGGCGGTGCTCTGGTGCGCGGGCTGCAGGGCAATCTGACGGGACCGGGCGACGTCCTGGCCAGCGCAAAGCACTTCGCCGGGGATGGCGGCACCTTCAACGGGATCGATCAGGGCGAAAATCGGGCGAGTGCACGGGACTTCTCGGCGCTGCACGGTGCCGGGTATTATACAGCGCTTGATGCCGGGGCGCAGACCGTGATGATCAGCTACAGCAGCTGGTCGATGGGCGGAACCGTGCCGTTTGGAAAGATGCACGGCAACCGCGCCATGGTGACGGGCGTGGTGAAACAGAAGCTTGGGTTCGACGGCATCGTGGTGTCGGATTGGAACGCGATCGAGCAGGTCCCCGGCTGTGAGCGCGATCACTGCCCGCAAGCGGTGAATGCCGGGATCGATCTGTTCATGATCCCCGACAATTGGAAGGGCTTCATCGCCAAGACCACCGCTGATGTGCGCGAAGGCCGGATTCCAATGTCGCGGATTGATGATGCCGTGTCGCGCATTCTGCGCGTCAAGCTGCGCATCGGCCTGTTTGAACGCACCCCTTCCGTTGACCGCTACCGGGGCGATCCGACCGTGCTGGCAGATCGCGCGCTGGCCCAGGAAGCCGTGCGCAAAAGCGCGGTTCTGCTCAAGAACGACAAGGCGGCATTGCCGCTGACCCCAGGCAAGCGCATTCTGGTGGTTGGCAAAGCTGACAGCTTTCCGCATCAGTCCGGCGGCTGGTCGATCACTTGGCAGGGGGACGAGACCGATAACTCCGACTATCCATTGGGTGAAACCCTGCTGGCCGGATTGCGGCGCGTGCACGGTGCAAACAACGTCACCTGGTCGGAAGATGGCAGCGGCTTTGCGCCTGGCAAGTTCGAGGCGGTCGTAGTCGTTCTGGCCGAACCACCTTACGCGGAAATGAAGGGCGATGTGCGGTGGCCGGCGCTGCTGTCCTATACCGACCGCTATCCTGCTGATGCCGCGATCCTTAACCGGGTAAGCGACCAGGGTGTGCCGGTGGTAACGGTGCTCTATTCAGGCCGCACCCTGTACGCCACCGATCTGATCAATCGATCGGATGCCTTTGTGGCCGCGTTCCTTCCGGGCACCGAGGCAGGCGCTTTGGCAGACCTGCTGGCAGGAACCGGACGGCTCGATTTCACTGCGCGCCTGCCTTTCGCCTGGCCGAACACGCCGTGCCCATCGGGAAGCGAGCCGCGACGCGACAGCCTGTTTGCCCGCGGTTATGGCTTGTCCTATGCCAAGCCCCGGCTGGCTGGCCGGCTTACCGAAGTGAGTGGCCTCAAAACCTGCTCGTGAGGTGGCCAGACTGAAAGAGGTGATGCGATGCAATCCTTGCGCAGGATCCTGATCGCGGGAGGCGGGTCGTCCGGCTGGATGACCGCGGCGTTGCTGTCGCGGTTGTTTCAGGGTCTTTATGACGTTGTCCTGGTGGAAAGCGAAGATATCGGCACGATCGGCGTGGGCGAAGCCACGATCCCGGCGATCAAGAAGTACAACGAACTGCTGGGGCTTGATGAAAACGAGTTCATGATCCGCACCCAGGCCAGCTTCAAGCTGGGGATCCAGTTTAACGGCTGGCTCAACGGAACGGACAGTTACATTCACGGTTTCGGGGTGATCGGCCAGGACCTCGAATGGCTGCGGATGCATCAGTACTGGCTGAAGGCGCACGAGCAGGGCCGGGCCAGCGATTTTGCCGACTATTCGATCAACACCGCCGCCGCCCTGAAGAACAAGTTCGTGCGCGCGCAGGCCAACATGGGTGACAGCCCGCTGGCGCAGATCGCCCACGCCTTCCATTTTGATGCGGCTCTCTATGCCCGGTTTCTGTCCGGTTATGCCCAGGACCGCGGCGTCAGGCGGCGGGAAGGCAAGATTGTCGACGTGACGTTGCGTTCCGCCGATGGTTTCATCGAAAGCGTGACCATGGCCGACGGCGAAGTGATTGAGGCCGATCTGTTCATCGATTGCTCCGGATTTCGCGGACTATTTATCAACCAGGCACTGGGCGTCGGGTTTGAGGATTGGTCGCGCTGGCTGCCGTGCGACCGCGCGATTGCGGTGCCCTGCGCGCGGTCGGATGATTTTACGCCCTATACCCGATCCACGGCGCACGGGGCGGGCTGGCAATGGCGGATCCCGCTGCAACACCGCACGGGCAACGGCCATGTCTTTTCAACGGCGTTCATGGACGATGCCGAGGCGGAGCGCATCCTGATCGACCATCTCGATGGCGAGCCTCTCGCGTCGCCTTTCAAGGTCGATTTCAAAGCCGGTAAACGGCACCGGCTATGGCACAAGAACTGCGTTGCGATCGGGCTGGCCGGCGGTTTCCTTGAACCGCTCGAGTCAACCAGCCTGCATCTGGTGCAGTCGGGAGTAATTCGAATGGTGCGGCTGCTGCCGGATGCCGGGTTCGATCAGGCCAATATTGACGAATTCAACCGTCAAAGCGATTTCGAGTACGAAAGGATACGGGACTTCATCATCCTGCACTACAAGGCGACGCAAAGGGCTGACACGCCCTTCTGGGATCATTGCCGGACGATGGAAGTGCCCGCAACGCTCCAGCGCAAAATCGATCTGTGGATGGCCAATGGCCGGATCTTCCGCGAGGATGAAGAACTGTTTGCCGAGGAAAGCTGGATCCAGGTCCTGCTTGGTCAGGGAGCCCATCCGCGTGGCCACGATCCCTTGGTCAACATCAAAAGCGAGGCTCAGATTGCGCAATACCTTGGCAACATCAGGTCCGTGATCGGAAAGTGCGTTGACGTGATGCCCAGCCACGCGGACTTCGTTGCCAAGACCTGCCTGGCTGCTGAATAATGCAGCGTCCGTATCTTGTGCGCGGCTGGATTGCCGTGTTGTGCCTCTGCCTGCTGGCGGGTTGCACAACAACCAATCTGCACGGGGCCGAGCATGCCAGGGCTGGCCTGGT
>JAFLDC010000140.1:5526-7026 GCA_017302775.1 Sphingomonadales bacterium | reverse complement strand
GCCTGGCAGTGCGTGAGGCGCAAAGCCGGCTCAATACGGTCCACACCCGGCGCCTTGCCAGAGGGCAAAGCGGCATCGATCGGTGCCTGTTGGTGGTGGATGGTATCTTCGGAGGCAATACCCATGCGGCTACCATCGGCTTTCAGCGGATTGCATTCCCTGACGCTCCCCGGGAATGGGACGGTGTAATCGGCCCGCGCACATGGGCAGCGTTGATTGATGCCAGCGACGCTGCCGTGCCGGTTCCTGCCAGCGCGGCGACGATCGAATTTGTGCTCGATCCGGATGGCGACCACGTGGTTGACGGCAATGCTCCGGTGGCGACAGCGGTGCGGTTCGGGCTGTGGGATCAGGCGTATGACAGCGCCGGCAACGTCAACAATGGCGTCAGCGAGGCCAGCAACTTCGTCGGCAGCGACCGGCGTCGCTTCTACCTGCGGGTTCGCGACCCAGGCGCATCCGGCACTACGGTCACTGCGACCTGGCGAACCCTCAGCAGCTTGGGTGCCGATGACGACGCCCCATTTGACGCGCGCGTAACGCTAACGGAAACGGCTGCCGGATCGAAAGTTTTCGTATCGCGTGCGTTGATGCTGGTTACTGACGATGTCGATGCGGCACAGCAAACTCACAGCGGTTTTGCCAGCGGTAGCGATGCTGGCCTGCGCAGTCGCGGTCAAAGCAACCACCGGCTGCGCCGCGCCGCGCTCGACGGCGCGGTTGCGGCGACATATCAGGCAGCTGGTGCCGCCGCGCCGGCCACGGCAAGCGTCCCGGTATTCTCACGCCATCCATTTGACGAAAGACGGCGACTACCAGTCCGGGTAGTCAACTATGGCGGCCATGCCACACAGGCACAGATCGATGCGCATTTCAGCCGGGCACGGGCGCGGTGGGCTCAGGCCGCACTGGCGATCGAACAGGGATCGACCATTGACCGGCCGATACCGCCCGCCGCGCTCGATGGCGATGGCACTTACCCGGGATCGCGGGACAACGCCGAGGAGGTCGCCGCGCTGGCTGATCTCATCCCCGTCACCCCTGACGATACGCTTACCGTCGTATTCGTGCGGCTCCCCGCGGACGGCGCCAATGCCTATGCGACAGTGTTCAAGCGGCATCGCAGCGCGCTGGGTGAGCGGTTCTTCATCTTCATCAATCCTGATGTGGCCTTGCGATTCGAAACGCTGGGTCACGAATTCCACCACGTTCTGCACAATCGCGGGGATACGCCGGTGCAGCGCCAGTTCTTTACCTTCAATACCAACGCACCCGCGCTGAACAACGATCCGCGCGCCTATCGTCGTATCCAGCTGCTGCATGCACCGGACCCAGACAACGATCCGGCCAGCGACAACATCCTCAACTGGGTCCGCCGCGTGCGCACGACCCGGTTTCAGAACGCAGCAGGCGACCTGCCAAGCCCGCTCGACGCGCCGGACAGCGTGAAGGCGACGACTCGCGTCAGATCGGTCTCGAAAGCGAACTTGATGAGATCGA
>JAFLDC010000140.1:4333-5516 GCA_017302775.1 Sphingomonadales bacterium | reverse complement strand
CTTCTGATGACCTGGA
Source organism: Sphingomonadales bacterium (assembly GCA_017302775.1). The sequence goes on along the minus strand of JAFLDC010000140.1, from coordinate 5,500 downwards.
CCAGCTCTCCCCCGCTCTCGCCCGAACAGCGTGTCCAGCTCATCGCTGGCGGAAACTTCACGCTGGACGCGTTAGGGCCTGTTTACACTGACAGCCTGGCGGCCATCGCTGCCGATCCGCAGGCACATTTCAGGGCGTTCGAGCGTCTTTATCTAACCGCCCGTCCCGATCGGCAGGCGCTGACCGAACTGTTCCTCCCGGCCGTGCTCAAGCACCTTGCTCCCCATCTTCCCCACGAAACACGGCGGGCGGCGCGGGCGTTGCTCGCGCGTTCGCGCTCCCTTGCGCAGGCGCAGGAGACGGCCTTGGACGAAGCCGTCGGCGAAACAGCAGTACAGGAAATCGCCCGCCAGCGCAGCCAGCTGTCAGCCAGAATGGCCGCTCTTGCGCGGCTTGGCTGATCGGAGACCAACCATGACCATCCTCACCCCTTTGCCGCCCACAATCGAAACGATGCGCGACAGTGCGCTGGCACGCGCACTCGACCCGTCCGACCCGAGTATTTCCGTGATCGCCTGGCCGAACCGGAGCGTGCGGCAACCCCTGCAGCCGGGAGACATCGTGGTGCGGCGCACGCTGGGCGGAACCGAACGGACCTTTGTCCTGACTGAAGCGGTCGACGGTAATTATCACGCCGCTGCCAATGCCATCGACCTTGCCGGAGCCGCATTGGGGGGCTCGCTGCAGACACGGATCAAGCTGTTTGGGCCTGATCGGATGTTGCAACCGGAATTGACCGTACTGCGCGCGGTTCTGGAAACGACCGAAACCGATCCCGTCGCGACCAGTCGCCCAACCATCCGCCGCGGATCGCGCGGGCCTGCTGTTTCTGACGCGCAGAGCCGGCTCAATCAGGTGAACCAACAGCGCTGGAACGGGGGGCAGAGCCGGATCGAACGGTGCCCCCTGGTGGTGGATGGCAATTTTGGCAGCAATACCGACGCGGCAACGCGATCGTTTCAGCGAATCGCCTTCCCAGCCGCACCCGGTGAATGGGATGGCGTAATCGGTCCGCGCACCTGGACCGCCTTGCTGGCGCTTACCGAGCAGCAGGTTCCGCCGCCGGTCATACCGGCGGGCCCACCGGGCGGATCGCGGCTCAATCCGGCGCGCTGGAACGGGGTGCTGAGCCCACTGGCAACCGGCCGCACCCAATTGCGAACCGGC
>JAFLDC010000140.1:0-4323 GCA_017302775.1 Sphingomonadales bacterium | reverse complement strand
AATGCCGTTGCCGCCCTGATGGACGGCGCCGCTACCTTCAACGCCATGGCCGACGATATGGGCCACACTGGCGCGGGGGATTACATCTATCTGCTGGGCTGGGACAACTTTGACGATTTCCGGCTCGGCGCGGCCAGCACCTTTCGTGAAATCTATGAGGACGCCGCACGCAACCGCGGGGTGGAAGTCGCCGCGATGCTGTGGGACCAACCAATCCTGGCAGCCAGTCCGCCAGGGTTAAATCCCGCGGACCTGAGCGCAACCGCGGTGGTCAGCCGGATCAACGCCTTGCCCGGCGGTAAGGCCATCAAGGATGATTTGACCACCAACAACACGACCGCGTCGACCGTGCGACTGGCGATCGGCGCGGCCCTGGCGGGCGCACATCCACGGCTGATTCCGGTGATTCTGCGAATCATCGAACCGGACATCGCCCGACTGACCGGATCGCATCATCAAAAGGTACTGGTGATCAAGCGTGGCGAGCGCTTGATTGCCTATTGCGGCGGAATCGACATGAACCCCAACCGCATCCGGGCGGTTGATCCCGGTAGCGGCCAGCCCCATCACGATACCCATTGCCGCATCGAAGGACCAAGCGCGCACGATCTGCTGGCAACATTCCTGGCGCGCTGGGCGCATCATCCCGACTCTGCACCCTTTGCCGCATTGCGCGGTGCGGCAACCCCCGTCCCCGGACCGATCGGTTCGCCCGGAGCGGAAATCGCTCCCTTTGGCGGACCGCTGTCAGTGATGATCGCCCGTACATTCAACCCGGTGCGCACGCCGGTACCCGCCGTTGTCCGCGAACGGGCGATCAAGCCGGCCCTCCTTGCCGCGATCGCCGCGGCACAGCGCTTCATCTACATCGAAGATCAGTACCTCGTTGATCTCGACACGGCGCGGGCGTTGGCGGCGCGCATCCCGCGTCTTGAGAATGTCACCATCCTGATCCCGGGTAACCCGATCACCGACATGCCGTTCGGCAAGGAATACCGCCGGGACTTTGTAGATCTGGTATTGGCCAGCCTGTCGTCGGCCAATCAGGCCAAGTTCGGAGTGTTCCAGCTTTCAACCAGTCAATCGACCCCGACTTTCGGCGATCACACCTATGTCCATTCGAAAAGCTGGGTCTTCGACGACGAGCTGGCGGTGATCGGTACGGCCAACTGCAACCGGCGCAGCTATACCTTCGACAGCGAGGCAGCGGCCTTCATTTTTGAAGGCGATCGCGAATCGGGCGATGCGCGACGTACTTTTGCGCAGCGTTATCGCATGAAGTTGTGGAGCCATCACCTTGGCGTGGCGGAACGCCGGGTCGAAATCGCCAGCCGTGCCTTTCCGCTGTGGCGGGCCGGTTCGCGGCCGGCCTCGGCCAGGGTCATCGAGTTCAGCCATACCCTGCCAACCAGCCTGCTCTCGACCGCCGGGCTGCGCCAGGAAGTGATGAATCGGGCCGCTGCGCGTCTGCGCGACGTGGTCGATCCGACAATCTGAGATTGTGAGAACGGTGGAGCGGGTAGCGGGAATCGAACCCGCATAGCCAGCTTGGAAGGCTGGTGCTTTACCACTAAGCTATACCCGCACGGTCGCACCGGCTGCGTTGCGCCCTATGCTCCAAGCCGCACGCGCGGTCAATCGGCTTGGTCATACCTATAGGAAATACAGGTTTACGTCCCTCTGCAACGCGGACAGCCTTTGGAAATCGCGTGCCGATCGGCGCCGCGAACGGAGGGAGACATTCAATGGATACACGAAGCTTGTGGGCTGAAGCCCTGGGTACGTTCTGGCTGGTCTTTGGCGGCTGTGGCAGCGCAGTCTTTTCCGCGGCGTTTCCGGAGCTGGGGATTGGCTTTGCTGGTGTAGCGCTTGCTTTTGGCTTGACCGTTCTGACCATGGCCTATGCGGTCGGGCATGTCTCGGGCGGGCATTTTAACCCGGCGGTGACCGTGGGGCTGTGGGCTGGTGGCCGGTTTCCGGCCCGCAACGTTGCCCCCTATATCATCGCCCAGGTGATCGGCGGGCTTATCGCCGCTTTCGCCATCTACTGGATCGCCAGCGGCAAGCCGGGCTGGGAAGTCGGCCCGGGCAAGCTCGCCAGCAATGGCTTTGGCGACGCATCACCCGGGAAATTCAGCATGCAAGCCGGCTTCGTTGCTGAAGTGGTGCTGACGGCGCTGTTTTTGATGATCATCATGGGTTCGACGCATGGACGGGCGCCGGCCGGGTTCGCACCGATCGCAATCGGTCTGGGCCTTACGCTCATTCACCTGATCTCGATCCCGATCACCAACACCTCGGTCAATCCGGCCCGCTCAACCGGCCCAGCTTTGATTGAGGGGGGCGTAGCCCTGCAGCAGCTGTGGCTGTTCTGGCTGGCACCGCTGATCGGCGGGGCCCTGGGCGGGTGGGCCTACCGCACCGTCATCGCCGCCAATGATTAAGGCGGGCTGACGCGGCCTGCGGCCACAAAGAAATGGGGCGCCCGTCAAACAAGACGGGCGCCCCATTTTCATTCCTCAGGTCATGGGCAAGAACGGATCAGTGACCCTTCTTCTCCGCCCAGATGTTGCGGTAGCTCATATAGGCCAGAACTGTTGCGAACAGCAGGAAGCCCATCCAGACCAGACCGGTCTGGTGACGCTGTTCCAGGTTCGGCTCGGCAGTCCACACCAGAAATGCGGACACATCCTTGGCCATCTGTTCCTTGGTTGCCTTGGTCCCATCGCTGTACGTGACGAGATCGTCGGAGGCGAGCGGCGGCGCCATCGCGATGTTGAGATTCGCGAAATAGGGGTTGTAGTGCATGTTCGCGCCGGTCTTCGCATCGGGGAAGCGCTTGACCAGTTCCGCTGGCTGATTCTCGTAACCGGTCAGCAGCGAATAGATGTAAGCTCCGCCACCATGACGCGCCTTGGTGATCAGGGACAGGTCAGGCGGGCTGCCGACGCCGGCATAAACAACCGGCGGGAACTTGTCGGCGGGCAGGCCTGGCCGATCCTTGACCTCGCCGGTCAGCGGATCCTTGGCGGCGACAGTGGCCTTGGCGGCAATCGCCTTGATCTCGGCTTCGTTATAACCCAACGCCGCCAGGCTGCGGTAAGACACCTGACTGAGCGAGTGGCACGCCGCGCAGACGTTCTGATAAACCGCGAAGCCGCGCTGAAGCTGGGCTTCGTCGAACTTGCCGAAGAATCCGTCGCTCGCCAGATGCAGCGGCTTCAACTCATGCTTGACGTAGACTTTTTCGGCAGTCTTCGCAGGCGGTTCGGCAATGTAGTTCCACGCGCCGGTGCCAAAGGCAATCAGCAGGGCCAGCGAGAAGAACGCGCCGACTGCGAGAGAGATGATGCGGATCATGGTGTCTCTAGTCCCTCTCTGGAGATTCAGTCTTTGCCGCCGAGGCTGGCCTTGTCATCACTGCCGAGTACGGCTTCGGTGATCGAGAAGGGCAGCGGTTCCGGGCGCTCGATCGACGATACGATCGGGACGATGATCAGGAAGTGAGCGAAGTAGTACAGCGAAGCGATCTGGCTCAGCATGACATAGGGTTCTTCCGCCGGGGCACCGCCGCAATAGAACAGCACGGCCATCGCCGGGATCAGCCCGAACCAGAAAAACTTGCGGTACAGCGGACGGTAGTTGGCCGAACGGACCGGCGACTGATCCAGCCAGGGCAGGAAGAACCAGACCAGAATGGCGGCAAACATCGCCAGAACGCCCATCAGTTTGGCCGGAATGATCAGAAAATCGACCGTAAAGGCGCGCAGGATGGCGTAGAACGGCCAGAAGTACCATTCGGGCACGATGTGAGCCGGGGTCTGCATCGGATTGGCCGGGATGTAGTTATCCGGATGGCCCAGCGCGTTCGGCATGAAGAACACGAACAGGCTGTAAATCAGCATGAACAGGCCGATCGTCCAGCCATCCTTCCCGATATAGTAGGGATAGAACGGGACGGTATCGCTCTCGCTCTTCACTGGCACGCCGGTCGGGTTGGACGAGCCGGGGATGTGCAGCGCCCAGATGTGCAAAATAACCACACCCAGGATCACGAATGGCAGCAGGAAGTGCAGCGAGAAGAAGCGGTTCAGCGTTGCGTTGCCTGGCGCAAAGCCACCCAGCAGCCATTCGCGGAATGCGTCGCCCACCAGCGGTATGGCCGAGAACAGGCCGGTGATCACCTGCGCGCCCCAGTAGGACATCTGCCCCCACGGCAGCACATAACCCATGAAAGCAGTCGCCATCATCAGCAAAAAGATGACAACGCCGAGCAGCCAGATCATCTCACGCGGGGCCTTGTAGGAACCATAATAGAAGCCG
>JAFLDC010000014.1 GCA_017302775.1 Sphingomonadales bacterium | reverse complement strand
AACCGCATGACTGAATTGCCGTCCTCAATCGCTGGGTCGAACCAGCGCTCGTCAAGCCCCAGATACAGCGCAATAGCCGAAAGGATCGTTGCGCCGGTCACATCGAATTGACGATAAAGTTCAGCGAAAACCTCCTGAAACCCCTCGGGCCTGGTGGGCCAGACATTGGGCGGCATCGATGCGTCGGCAAGCGGCGATCCTTCGGGAAGATCGCGGCCAATGTGCCAGAATTCCTTAAGATCATGCGCTTTGGCGTCCTTGGCGATCTCGGTGCCGAAGGGGGTGTACCCCCGCGCACCGGCGATCGCCGCGTCGTGGTAGGCGCGCTTCTCCGCTTCGGGCAGCGCAAAGAATTGTTCTGACAAGGCCCAGGCCCGATCAATCAAGTCATGGTCGATGTCGAAATCCTTGACCATCGCGAACCCGAAAGTCTTGAAGCTGTCACCAATGGCTTGGGCGAATTCGGCGCGGGGCATGGTCAAAGAAAGAACGGGGAGGGAAGTCAGGGACATTGTGGACGCTTTCGCAAAACTGATGCAATGGGCTCGCCATAGCCTCTTCCGTGAGTTCTGGCATGACCAAAATCAAATCTTATTGGCTGATGAAATCCGAACCCGATGTGTACGGCTGGGATGACCTGCTGGCAGAAGGGGAGGGAACCTGGGACGGCGTACGCAATTACACCGCCCGGCTTCACCTGAGGGCAATGAAGCTTGGCGATGAGGTGTTCTTCTACCACTCCAACATTGGGCTGGAGATTGTTGGTATCGCCGAAGTGACGGCAGAAGGTTTCCAGGACCCGACCGACGAAACCGGCCGCTGGACGTCGGTCAAGATCAAGCCGGTGCGCAAGCTTAAGCGGCCAGTCACGCTGCGGGAAATCAAGGCTGATCCCGTATTGTCCGATATGGATCTGCTCACCAAGTTCCGGTTGTCAGTGTCAACTGTCAAGCCGGCGGAATGGGAGCACATCCTGAACTTGTCCGAGCAGGTCGCGTGATCTCAGCCGCGCGCCTTCGCCCGTAACCCTGATACCGTCGCTCCGCCCGCACTGAGTTGTTCCACGTCGATGATGAGGTGCAATAGGCGCAGCCCTTTGCGTGTCTGCGCCTCGGCAAGGGCGGCGATGAACTCAGCGGTGGTTTCGACGCGTCGCGCCCAGCCGCCATAGGCGACGGCGAGGGCGGCGAAATCGGGATTTTGAAGAGTCGTACCGCTGATCCGCTCAGGAAATTCACGCTCCTGATGCATCCGGATGGTCCCGTAGGTGCTGTTGTCTACCAGCACGACGAGCAGATCGCAGCCATACTGTACCGCGGTTGCGAGCTCCTGCCCGTTCATCAGGAAGTCGCCGTCCCCCGCGAGGGCGACAACGCTTCGTTCCGGATGCCGCAATGCTGCTGCGACGGCGGCTGGTACGCCATAACCCATGGCACCAGCGGTCGGCGCAAGCTGCGTCGGAAAACCATCGTAGTGCCAATAGCGGTGCCACCATCCGGAAAAGTTGCCTGCGCCGTTGCAGATGATCGAATCGCCCGCCAATGCCGTCCGCATGGCAGTAACGCAGGCGGCCATGTCGAGAGGATAGGGCGCCGGAGCGGCCGTAGTCCACTCCAACCATTCGGCATGCGCTTCCTCACCCGCATCGAAGGGTACGATATCATCGTCCCACAGAGCAGCCGATTCCGCGAATTCGGCCATGTCCGCGCAAATTGCGAGGTCGGGGCGGTAAACCCGGCCTAACTCATCAGGATCCGGGTGAACGTGGATGAGAGTTTGCCCCGGGTGTTCAGGGGTAATCAAGGTGTAGCTGTCCGTGGTTGCCTCACCCAGTCGGGCACCGACGGCAAGGATCAGGTCGGCTTGCTTGATCCGGTCGACCAATTTGGGGTTAGGGCCGTAACCGAGGTTTCCGGCCCAGATTTTGCTCGAATTCGGGATCGCATCCTGACGGCGAAATGCCCCGGCCACGGGTAATCCAATGCGCTCCGCGAATTTTGTGAAATTGGCACGCGCCTTGGCATGCCAGCCCGCGCCGCCGACGATGGCGATGGCGGCGGCCGCATCGGCGAGCAAATCCATCACCGTCGCCATTGCATCAGGGCAGGCCGCCTGGGCTGGGCGATGGATCGCTGGACGTGGCTGATGACCGATCACCTGTTCCAGCAGCATGTCTTCGGGCAAGGCCACCACCACTGGCCCGGGGCGACCGGACAACGCCGTCGACCAAGCCCGCGCGACATATTCCGGAATTCGGCGCGGGTCATCGATGCGCAACACCAGTTTGGCGAGCGGGCCGAACATCTGACCGAAATCGACCTCTTGAAACCCTTCGCGATCTTTCATTCCGCGATCGACGTCACCGATAAACAGCAGCATCGGCTGCGAATCCTGCATTGCCACGTGAACGCCGATACTTGCATTGGTCGCTCCCGGTCCGCGCGTGACGAAGCATACCCCCGGCCGACCCGTCATCGTACCATCGGCGCATGCCATGAACGCGGCGCCACCTTCCTGGCGGCAAATTACGGTCTGAATCTCAGGGGTGTCGTGCAGGGCGTCGAGCACCGCCAGAAAGCTCTCGCCAGGGACGGTAAAAATGCGATCCGCACCTTGGGCGCGGAGACAGTCGACCAAGAGACGACCGCCGTTCACTGTAGTGTTTTCAGTCATGTCCCGGTCTTAGCGATCGTTGCTGCGGCGAGCAACGCGAACGGTGGGCTTGCGCCCGGCATGGTTACTGTCCCGATTTGGGAAAGCCGCCGTTAACCGCGATTTTCTGGCTGGTGGCATGGTCAACAAGTTCTTAACGATGGGGGCATGAGAAGGTCACTTGTCATCACCGATGAAGCCGCACGCCATCCGTTTCTGGCGCAGTTGCCGCCGCACATTCGCGGCCGTGCGGTGCCGATCGCCCGCAGCTCGGCCCACCGCTTGCTGTTCTCGTTGGATGATCTGCGGCAGTTCCTGTTGGCCTATTGCGCCTGTTTTCTGGCGGTCAGTCTCTATATCGCTTAAGCGTCACGCTCCGCCGCCACCAGCTTTCGGCCGAGATGGACTGAATAGAGGCACATCACTGCGCTAAGCAGCACCTGGTCCACAACCGGGATGCCCAGCGCGGAAAGACCGCCTGCCACCAGCGATCCAGCGACCATGGCGCCGGAATTGACGATGTTGTTGGCAGCGATTGTGCGGGATGTCTGGCTGGTTTCGACAAAGGTGGTAAGAAAGGCGTAAAGCGGCACCACGAACATCCCGCCCGCGACGGCAATTCCCAACAGCGTCAGCATCAGCGGAACCGCCAGCGGCATGGCGAAGAAACCAGCGACGTCGATCAGCGTGCCCGCCGGACTTTCTGGCCAAAGGTGACAGACCACGACGAAGCCAACGACGAACAGAGCCATGACGAACACCGAACCCGGCGAATACCGCGCCGATACCGTGCCCTTCAGCAACGCATTGACCGACATTGAGCCAATGGCGACACCGACTGAGAAGATCACAAGGAACAGGCTGGCGACCTCCTTGCTGGCGTGAAGCACATTCTTTGTGAGCAGGGGGAATTGCACGAACAACACGGTGCCAATCGCCCAAAAGAAGCTGATCGCCATGATTGCCAGGAATACGCGTCTGTCATGCGCGGTTCGTTTGACCAGTGCGATCGAAGCGCGAACGAAATGAAAATCGAGCGGTTCAATAGCGCCCATCGGTGGGGCCGGGGGAACCGAGCGGCTGGTAACATACCCGACGATCGCGGTGAGCACGACGCCGAGCGCGGCCCATTCGACTTCGATCCAGCCTGCCAGGATGGTACCAGCCAGAATGGCGATATAGGTGCCGGCTTCCACCAATCCGGTGCCGGCGAGTACTTCGTTCTTGTGAAGATGCTGCGGGAGGATGGCATATTTGATCGGGCCGAAGAACGTGGAATGAACACCCATCCCGAACAGAGCCAGCAACATCAAGGGGATCGCCACGGTGGTAACCATCATCCCCTTCCAAGCCAGCACAAGTCCGGTCCCGCCGATCGCCATGATCAATATTTCGGCGGCCTTGACCATGCGAATGATCCGGGCCTTGTCGCGCATGTCTGCAAGCTGCCCGGCGATGGCCGAGAGAAGGAAGAACGGCAGGATGAAAACAGCAGATGCGATTGCGCTGAACTGGCCTTCGGCTTTTTCCGACTGGTAAACTTGGTAGACGACGAACAGAACCATCGCGTTTTTAAACAGGTTGTCGTTAAACGCATTGAGCAATTGCGTGATGAACAGTGGAAGGAATCGCCGACTGTGAATCAGGTGTGTCTGGGTGGTCATGTAGCGGCCTAGGGGTCCCCGTTTGGCGCGGACCCTAGCGGCTCGGCTCTTGCGGACAAGCCCAAAGTCCCTCTTTTGCCCGACCAGCTTCATCGCTATCCGTAATGACATGATGTCGTTGCCCAACATCCTGACGCTGTCGCGGATTGTCGCATTGCCGTTACTGGCGTTCCTGATGTGGTGGCCTGACTGGGAGTTTGGCTACCTGCTGGCGTTCGCGCTTTACTGCGCGATGGGGATTACGGACTATTTCGACGGCTATCTTGCCCGGTCGAGTGGTACGGTCAGCAAGCTCGGGATCTTCCTGGATCCGATTGCCGACAAGATCATGGTGGCGACGGTGATCCTTGTTCTGGCGGCGCAGGGCGTGTTGCGCGGCCCCTACGTCGGCGATGCGCATGTGGTGGCTGGGCTGATTATCCTTGCGAGGGAAATTGCCGTGTCCGGCCTTCGTGAGTTTTTGGGCGGGTTACAGGTTTCCGTGCCGGTCAGCCGCCTGGCAAAGTGGAAGACGACGTTCCAGATGGTGTGCCTGGGCGCCTTGATCCTGGGCCGGGCTTTGCCGGGATGGAATGTCGAAGCGGGTGGCCTAATGATGAACGTGCCGCACACCGTTGGTCTGACCACGCTTTGGGCAGCAGCGGTGCTGACCGTCATCACCGGCTGGGACTATCTGCGAGTCGGCCTCAAGTTCATGGACTGACACATTTGAGTGTGTTTGCCGACGAGGGCTTGACGAAGCCGGTTCTGATGATATTTCGATAATTATCGAATCATTGGAGTGAGAAGTTGAGATCGGAGTCCGTTATTCGCGCCCTGGCGGCACTTGCCCAAGAGCATCGTTTGGCCGCCTTCCGCTTGTTGGTGCAGGCGGGGCCGGATGGCGTTCCAGCCGGAGCGGTGGCGGATGCTGTAGGCGTTCCTGCGTCCTCGATGAGTTTTCATCTCGCGCAGCTGACACATGCCGGACTGGTCACCCAGCGGCGCCAGAGTCGTTCAATCATCTATGCGGCAGACTACGCCGCAATGAACAGCCTGATGGCCTATCTCATGGAAAATTGCTGCGGCAGCGGCGAGTGCGCACCGTCCGTCGGCTGTACGGTGCCGGTGTCTGAAGTGGATGGAAAGGATGTTGCATGAAGCGTTTTCACGTTCACGTCGGGGTTGCTGATCTCGACGCCTCGGTCGCATTCTACAGCGGGTTGTTTGGTACGGGGCCGACGGTAACCAAGCCCGATTATGCCAAATGGATGCTGGATGATCCGCGCATCAACTTTGCAATTTCGCAGAAATGCGGAGCTGACAAGGGGATCGAGCATCTGGGCCTGCAAGTCGATGATGCTGCTGAACTGAGCGAGGTCTACGCCCGTCTCAAGGCGGCGAATGGTCCGATCATGGAAGAGGGCGCAACCACCTGCTGCTATGCCCGTTCCGAGAAGAATTGGATCGCCGATCCTGATGGGGTGGTTTGGGAAGCGTTCCTTACCCACGGTGACAGCACCGTTTATGGCGAAAATCCCGACTTCACCGCACTTTCTTCCGACAATGCCGCCGCCCGTGCATGCTGTGCGCCTTCGGTTGCCACCGTGCCATCATCGGCCGGCTGCTGCTGAGGTGGCACCATGGCCGGTAGACTATTCAGCGTCTTGATACTGTGCACGGGCAATTCCGCGCGCTCTATTTTGGGCGAAGCAATCCTGATGCAGCTGGGTGCGCAACGCATCGTCGCTTATAGCGCTGGCAGCCAACCCAAAGGCATGCCGCATCCTGGCGCGCTATGCTTGCTGCAGCGCAAAGGGATCGACACAACACGGTTTCGCTCAAAGAGCTGGAACGAGTTCACCGGCGTTAATGCGCCGCCTATCGACCTTGCCATCACCGTCTGCGGTAACGCGGCAGGAGAAGCCTGCCCGGTGTTTGCGGGTGCTCCGATAAGGGCCCATTGGGGTCTTCCTGATCCAGCTGAAGTTACCGGCGATGATTCGAAGATCGACGCCGCGTTCGAGCAAACCTGGGATGCCTTGGAGAGGCGCGTTCGCTCCCTGCTGGATATGCCTTTTGAGGACATGGATTCAGGCGCACTTTCCGCAGAATTGGCACGCATCGGAGCGATGGAAGGAGCCGTATGATGGCAACGCTTGCCGTTGTTGAAACGCGTCGTTTGGGATTCCTGGACCGCTATCTGACGCTTTGGATATTCGCTGCGATGGCTGCCGGGATCGCGCTTGGTTCGTTCGTTCCGTCCGTACCCAGGGCGCTCGGGGCGATGTCGGTGGGGTCAACCAGCGTTCCGATTGCCATCGGGCTGCTTTTGATGATCTTCCCGCCGCTCGCGAAGGTCAGATACGAAAATCTCGGGGAGGTATTCAAGGATCGCAAGGTACTGCTGTTGTCGTTCGTGCTCTGCTGGATTGTTGCGCCCGCTTTCATGTTCGCGTTGGCGGCGTTGTTCCTGTGGGGGGAACCGGCATACTTCACAGGCCTGATCCTGATCGGGATCGCACCCTGCATCGCCATGGTGTTGGTCTGGAACCAGCTGGCAAAGGGCAGCTCTGAATACGTGGCTGGCCTGGTTGCGTTCAATTCGCTGTTTCAGATCGTATTCTATGTTCCTTATGCGTGGTTTTACCTGACGATCCTTCCGCCCGTTTTCGGGCTTGAAGCCCAAGTCGTGCCGATCAGCTTCAGTACCATTGCGAAAGCGGTGCTGATCTATTTGGGTGTACCTTTTCTTGCCGGATTTCTGGTGCGGAAGGTGCTGATCAGGAGGCGCGGTGCCGCGTGGTATGAAGAGCGTTTCCTGGCGGCAATCAGCCCCGTCACACTCGTCGCTCTGCTGTTCACGATTGTCGCCATGTTCAGTTTGAAGGGAGGCGAAATTGTTGCGCTTCCGGTCGATGCGCTGCGTGTGGGTCTGCCACTCATGATCTTCTTCGTGGTGATGTTCGTGTTGGCTTTTCGGTGTGGCAAAGCGGCGGGTATCGGATATCCCCGCACTGCAGCCTTGGCCTTTACCGCCGCTTCGAACAATTTCGAGCTGGCCATCGCAGTGGCTATTGCTGCTTTCGGCTTGGCTTCCCCGGTGGCCTTTGCGGCTGTCGTCGGGCCGCTGATCGAAGTTCCCGCGTTGATCGGGCTCGTTAACCTGGCGCTGTGGCTGGAACAACGCTGGTTCGTTCGCGGGGCATGACACCGACATTGCAGCGCCCCGCCGTCACGCAGCCGTGATCGATAGAAGCGCGTACCGTCTATCCCGCGCGAAGTTCTTCTGCCAGCAGGCGGAACTCGTCGGCGCGAGGGCTGTTCTTGCGCCAGACCAACGCGATCTCGCGATTGGCGCTTTCGCTCACCAGCGGTCTTGCCACAACCTGCGTGCCAGTGAGGATACCGGCGTCCAGCGCCATTTCAGGAAGCATCGTCAGGCCCAGGCCGTTGTCGACCATCTGGACGAGCGTGTGGAGCGAGGTGCCGATCATGGTGGCACTGGCTCTCAGCTCAGGCCGGTTGCACGCGGCCAGCGCGTGTTCCTTCAGGCAGTGCCCGTCCTCGAGCAGCAACAGCCGCGTTTCATCGATCAAATCCGGCGAAATTTCTGCTGGCGGATCGCGCGGATCGTCTTTCGGAAAGGCTACCCAAAGCGCGTCAAGCTCGATCGTTTCTTTCTCGACCTCGCCTGTGGGGAAGGGCAGCGCCAGCAGGACGCAATCGCTACGGCCGTGGTGCAATGATTCAATCGCCGCGCCGCTGGGCTCCTCGCGCAGAAATAGCTTCAGCGCTGGCCGCTCGCGGCGCAAGCGTGGCAGCATCCGCGGCAGCAGGAACGGTGCGATCGTCGGGATCACGCTCATCCGCACTTCGCCTGAAAGCGGCTGACCGGCCGACTGTACCATGTCCGACAGTTCCTCAGCCTCGCGCAGCAGGCGGTGGGCCTTGGCAACGACCGCATTGCCCAACGGAGTGAACCGCACTGCGCGCTTGGTTCGTTCAACCAATACCACGCCCAACAGCGTTTCCAGATCCCGCAATCCGGCGCTCAACGTGGACTGCGAAACGAAGGATGCCTCGGCCGCCCGCCCGAAATGCCCGTGCTCATGCAGGGCAACGAGATATTGCAGCTGCTTGAGTGTGGGCAGGTATGCGCTCACGCGGCGCTTTCCGCAGCGGGAGCCTGCGTTTCCATTCGCGTCATCTTGAGCTTTCCGGATGCGACGGCAAAGGCCATCTTCCCTTCCACCAGATCAAGCGCGTCGCGGCCGAAAACGTCATGACGCCAGCCATTGAGCATTGGCAAATCGCGCACCCCGGCGGCCAGCAGTTCGAGCTCGTCGCTGCGGGCCAGCAGACGTGCGGCAACATCAATCTCGCGGCTGCGGATCTTGAGCAGCAGCTTGAGCAGGTCGGCCACCAGCGCGCCTTCCTTGCCAAGCGGTGCGCCCCGTGGGGCACGGGGGGGGAGCTCATCTTCGCTTAACGGCTTGGCACCCTCGATCGCAGTCATCATCCGCCGCCCGATTTCATTGTCCTTCCAGGCCGCTGACAGCCCACGAACCTTGGCGAGATCGGCCTGGGTTTTGGGAGGATGACAAGCGATATCGGCCACAGTCTCGTCACGGGCGATACGTCCGCGAGGGATATTCTTGTCCTGCGCTTCAAGTTCGCGCCAATGCGCCAACGCTTTCAGCCGGCCAAGCATGGCGGGATTGCGGCCGGGTGCCTTGATCCTCTGCCATGATAGTTCAGGATCGTTCTTGTAATTGGCCGGATCTGCAAGCTTTTCCATCTCGATATCCAGCCACTCACCACGCCCGGTCTTGACCAGACGATTGAGTAACTTCGGAAAGATTTTCGCCAGATGAGTGACGTCTCCGATCGCATATTCGATCTGCCGATCGGTCAGCGGACGGCGGCCCCAATCGGTGAACCGCGCCCCTTTGTCGACCGAGATGCCCAGCCATGATTCGACCAGATTGGAATAGCCGATCTGCTCGCTCTGGCTGATCGCCATGGTGGCGATCTGGGTATCAAAGATCGGATGCGGCGTCTTGCCGGTCAGATTGTAGATGATTTCTACGTCCTGACCGCCTGCGTGGAAGATTTTGAGCACCTCTTCATTATCGACCAGCAGATCCAGCAATGGCGAGAGATCAATGCCCTTGGCGAGCGGGTCAATCGCTGCGGCTTCCGCGCTATCGGCGATTTGGATCAGGCACAATTCAGGCCAATAGGTGTTCTCGCGCATGAATTCGGTGTCGACGCACACGAAATCAGCCTTGGAGAGCCGGGCGCAAAGGTCCGAAAGCGCTTCGGACGTCGTAATCAGCGGATGAATCTTCATCGTTCTTTTCTTCTGGTGGGCCCGTGCGAGCCCGCGGCTTGGTAACTACGGCAATCGCCAAATTGCCATTCCCGTGCCCCTGCACGATTCGCTCTGTAATTGGAAGGGGGCGGGCAGTCTGGCGGTCAAACCGTTGACCCGCGGCCAACCGGGTGAGCCAGTTGTTAACCCAAGCACACTATCGTGCGCAGGATGGATCTGGCGCCCGACAGGCTTGATTTCGGATCGTGCTCGATCCTGGGGGATGATGCCCTGGATGCGTTGGCCGCTGCCTATCCGCTGCAACCGGCATGTTTTGGTCACAGCTTGGCTCACCATCCCTTGCTGACACTCGAAGCCTTGGCCCAAGCGGCCGAACGCATGGATCCGGCACGGGTTGAATGCCGCGAATCGAGCAATTCCAACGGCGGCGAGTTTGCCTTTGCCGGGAACCAATTTGGAACAGCTGCTGATACGATCCGAAACATCGAAACGGCCAGGCGATGGGTCATGCTCCGATTTGCGGAAACCTTGCCTGAATATGCGGATCTGCTTGAGCGGCTCATTGTGGAAATGGCGCCGGTTACAGGGCGCCACGGGGCCGCGCTTCGCCCGCGGGCTTTCATCTTCATCTCTTCGCCCGGCACGCTCACCCCGTTTCACTTCGATCCGGAATTCAATATCCTGTTCCAGATTGCCGGTACAAAACGCTTTGCGACTTGCCCCGTGCGGCCCCCCTGGATCGACACCGCGACCCAGCAGCGATTTCATGTCGATGGTGACAATCTGCTGGCTTGGTCGCCTTCACTGCAAGAAGGGGCCAAGGTTCATTCGCTTGAGGCAGGTTCAGCGCTGTTCGTGCCCTACAAGGCTCCACACTGGGTCGAAGTCGATGCTGCGCCGTCCATATCCTTGTCACTGACCTGGTCAAACCGAACCACGCTGGAGCTTGAAGCGGCCTGGCAATTTAACGCCTGGCTGGATCGAATGGGGGCCAGTCCCAGTCCGCCGCCGGCCTTTCCAGGGCGAGCCCGTCTGAAGGCGGCCATGCGCCGCGGTGCCGGCAGACTAGGTCTGGTGTAGCGTCATGCTGGAGCTCAACTTCCTCGAACAGTTCGATACGGTGCTGGCGGCCGCGTGGCGATCCGAGGCACGCTTCGATCTTGGTCAGGCAGGCCTTCGTTTTCGCTTGGTCAGACGGGCTGCGCTTACTTCCGCCGACCAGGCTGCCTGGCAGCGTCTGACCGACGCGGCACAGGCCGTCAGTCCGTTCGCCGATCATTGGTTCATGAAAGCCGCGTTACAACATTGTGATAATGCTGCAGAAGCCAGCCTGGCCATCGTCGCCGACGACGCGGGTGAATGGCTCGGTGTTCTGCCTGTCGCCCGCAAACCGTGGCGTGGCAAGGCACCCTTGCCGAATTGGGTTGCATGGCAGCATCCGAACCAGTTTGTCGGAACACCCTTGTTGCGCACGGGCCAAGCAGAGATATTCTGGAGAGCGCTGCTGGCCGGCCTTGAAGCTGAGCCAGGTAGCGAGTTGGCATTCTGCGTGCCGCGAATGCCCGACGACGACCAGATCACCCATGCTTTGCTCGAAGCCTGCATAGCCGATGGCCGCGAGTTCGAGATTGAAGCATTTCATTCGCGCCCCGGGCTTCGTTCCGGCGGTGCTATTGCATCCCCGCCCCAACAGCAGCGCCGTATCGCTGGATTGGAGCGCAAACTGAACCGAGAGCTTGGCCAGCCGCGCTTTGCGGCGAGCCGTGATCCGGAACGGATTGCCGACATGATCGACGAACTGCTCAAACTGGAAGCGTCGGGATGGAAGGGGCGCCGCGGCTCGGCACTGGCTTCGTCGGCCGGAACGGCGTCCTTGTTCAGGGAGGTGGCGCTTGCCGGTGCCGCAGCCGGCAAATTTGAAGTGGCGACGCTTCACGTTGGCGAGCGTTTGCTGGCCTTCTCGACCATACTGATTGGCAGCGCCCGCTGGTACGGCTTCAAGTCTGCCTATGACGAAAACGCAGCGCGCTACGGCCCCGGAGTGTTGCTGCTCGATTGGATTACCCGCCGCTTTTCTGAACTGAGCCCCGCGCTCAGCTTTGACAGTTGCTCGGCGTCCGGGCAGCAGCCAGTTTCCCGGCTGTGGTCCGGCGAACTTGGCTTGGCAGACTACCGGATTTCGCTGGGCGGTCCAATTCGGCACCGCGCATTACAAGCGATCCGGGTTGGCGAAGCGGCCTATTCCTGGCTCAAACGCAGCGTCTGATCGGCCAAGACAACCTGCCAAGTCTTGACAAAGCGCTGATCGGCGGTTGTTAGGGCGCCATTCGGCGTCCCATGCTGACGCACCCTTATTTTCAATTCGGAAGCTGACGGTTTCATGCATCTTTATCGCACTCACACCTGCGGCGCGCTGCGCGCCAGTGACGTAGGCCAGACGATCCGCTTGTCGGGATGGATTCATCGCAAGCGTGATCATGGCGGAGTGCTGTTTGTCGATCTACGCGATCACTATGGCATGACACAGATCGTCGCTGATGTGGACAGTCCGGCACTGGCCGTCCTTGAAGGGCTGCGTGTGGAATCGGTCGTCACGATCGAGGGTGAGGTGAAGGCGCGTAGCGAGGGGACCGTCAATCCGAACCTGCCGACGGGAGCGATCGAAGTTTACGCACGTGCCGCCACGGTGCTGAGCCGTGCCGAGGAATTACCACTGCCCGTGGCCGGTGAGCAGGAATATCCGGAAGACATCCGCCTCAAATATCGGTTCCTAGATTTGCGGCGCGAGACGCTTCACGCCAATCTCGTCAAGCGGGCGGCCATCGTGCGGGAAACCCGGCGGCGGATGGAGGACATCGGGTTTACCGAATATTCGACCCCGATCCTGACGGCTAGCAGCCCAGAAGGCGCGCGCGATTTCCTGGTGCCAAGCCGCATTCATCCCGGCAAATTCTTTGCCCTGCCGCAGGCCCCGCAACAGTATAAGCAGCTGCTCATGGTCGCGGGTTTTGATCGCTATTTCCAGATCGCGCCGTGTTTCCGTGATGAAGACCCGCGAGCCGATCGCCTGCCAGGCGAGTTCTACCAGCTTGACCTGGAAATGAGTTTCGTCACGCAGGAGGAAGTTTGGGATACGATGGAGCCAGTGATGGCTGGCGTTTTCGAAGCTTTCGCCGACGGCAAGAGTGTCACTCCAGCGGGGCAGTTCCCGCGTATTCCCTATGCCAAGGCAATGCTTGACTATGGTACGGACAAGCCGGATTTGCGCAACCCGTTGTTGATTCGCGATGTAACCAGCGAATTCACGACTTCGGGGTTTGGCCTGTTCGAGAAAATCGTAAATGGCGGCGGTGTGGTTCGGCTGATCCCGGCACCCAACACAGCTGACAAAAGCCGCAAGTTTTTTGATGACATGAACGAATGGGCCCGCAGCGAGGGTCACGCCGGGCTTGGTTATGCTACCCGCAAGGGCGGCGTGTTTGGCGGCCCGATCGCCAAAAACCATGGCGAAGACAAGATGGCTGCGCTCTGGGATTCGCTGGGGCTCGGCCCTGACGACGGCGCGTTCTTTGCTGCCGGAGACCCTGCCCAGGCAGCCAAGCTTGCGGGGCAGGCCCGAACGCGTACTGGCGAACAGTTGGAACTGATCGATGCCAACGCGTTCAAATTCTGCTGGATCATCGATTTCCCGTTTTACGAGTGGGACGAGGACAACAAGAAGATCGATTTCGCTCACAACCCGTTCTCAATGCCGCAAGGCGGGCTGGAGGCGTTGGAGACGCAGGATCCGCTGACGATCAAAGCATACCAGTACGATATGGTCTGCAATGGTTACGAGCTCGCCTCAGGATCAATCCGGAACCAACATCCCGACCTGATGGTCAAAGCGTTTGAGCTCACTGGGCTGGCGCAGGCGGATGTCGAGGAGCGCTTTGGCGGAATGTACCGCGCATTCCAATATGGGGCGCCGCCGCACGGTGGGATGGCGGCCGGGGTTGACCGGATGGTGATGCTGCTTTGCGGGGTGCAGAACCTGCGCGAGATAACGCTGTTCCCGATGAACCAGCGCGCCGAAGATCTGCTGATGGGCGCACCGTCCCTGCCTGAAGCCAAAGCTCTGCGGGAGTTGCACATTCGCGTTGTGGAGCCACCGAAGCAACAAGGTTGACCGGCTGTATGGTGGTGGCATGATGCCATTCATCATTCATCAGCCGGAGAAGTCAGTGCGACGCCTTGCCTTTTTGAGCCTTGGCCTGCTGTTTGCGGGCGCGGCCTATGCGGAAACGATTTCGACGACCGTTTTGTATCCGGCGGGCAGCGATGAAGCAGCCGCGCTCAGATCGATCCAGATTGAGCCTTTTGGCGGCGACGCCGGGGCTGATTTGACAGTCCAGATTGAAGATTCGCTGCGGCAGGCGGAAGATGGCACCGGGCGATATTTTCAGATCATCCCGGCCGCGACCGGCCGCGGTGGGGAAGCATTGCTGCGTGGTTCGGCGCAGACCGAAGTGCGGTACTCAGACTATTCCGAAGAGCATGACCGCTGCATCAAGGATGCCAAGGGCGCCTGCACTGCGGCCCGCGAGAAGGTGATGGTGCGTTGCACCAAGCGCCAGGTCGAACTGGTGGTTGCGTTGCGGTTGATAGCAACGGATGGAACCCTGTTGTGGTCTGACAACCGACCAGAAAATTATCAGGACAATTATTGCGAGGACGCCGAAACTTCGCCCAAAAGTCGCAATGCAATCGCCCGCGAGCTGAACGGGCGGGTTGCAGTTCGCATACGGCAGGACTTTGTCCCGCGAATTGCCGTTGAAAACATTCGTGTTGATGAAAATCGCAAAGGGCTAAGCAAGGTCGATTCGGAAGCGTTCAAGCAGGCGGTCAAGCTGACCAAATCGGATGTAAAGCGTGCCTGCAAGATCTGGCTGGATCTGGCCGATCGTAATCGCGGGCACGCCCCGTCGCAGTTCAATACCGGCCTGTGCTGGGAAGCGGCACCCGATACGGGCGACAACGCGGATTTATATTATACCCGAGCCCTCGCGGCCAACCCGCGTCATTCTGCAGCGCTGCGGGGGAAAGATCGCCTTGCGGCGGCAAAGCGTGCGCTTGTGCAGGCGGAGCGCCATCAGCGGCCCTAGCAGGCGATCGTTGGTTATGCCGTTTTCGTTGGCAAACCGTGCACCCTCTTGCCAGCCGCCGCGCCGTTCTCTAGGGCGATGGCCGAACAAATTTAATCTGCCGTTCACGAAGGGAAACACCATGAGCGACACCGCTGATCGGGTTAAGAAGATCGTTGTCGAACACCTCGGCGTCGAGGCTGACAAGGTTACCGAAGATGCCAGCTTCATTGACGATCTGGGCGCTGATTCGCTCGATATTGTTGAGCTGGTGATGGCGTTCGAAGAAGAATTCGGCGTTGAAATTCCTGATGACGCAGCTGAGAAGATCAGCACGGTTTCCGACGCGATCAAATACATCAACGACAACAAGGGCTGATTGCCCTTGGCTGCCGGGCCGTTCTGCTGAGCCGCGACATCGCAGGATGTCGATTGACCGCGATCACGGCCTTTGACAGGCTCGGCCCGTAAAGGGCTGGGCCTGTTGTCATTTCTGGGTTTGGAGAAAGTAAGATGCGGCGTGTCGTCGTAACCGGTCTCGGTCTTGTTACCCCTCTGGGTGGTGACGTCGAAACCACATGGGCCAATCTGATCGCAGGCAAGAGCGGGGCGGGAAGGATCACCCGGTTCGATCCGGTCGAGCAGAAGTGCCATATCGCTTGCGAAGTGAAGCCGGCCGATCATCCTTACGGCTTCGATCCCAACAAGCGTGTTGATCACAAAGTCCAGCGCCAGGTTGATCCATTTATCATCTACGGCATCGATGCCGCCGGGCAGGCGCTTGAAGATGCCGGTCTGACTGAGATGAGCGATGACCTCAAGGAACGCACAGGTTGCTCGATCGGATCGGGGATTGGCGGCTTGCCTGGGATCGAGAGCGAGTCGATCGTTCTGCACGAGAAGGGCCCTGGCCGGGTGTCTCCGCATTTTGTTCATGGCCGATTGATCAATCTGATTTCGGGTCAGGTTAGCATCAAGTACGGGCTGATGGGGCCGAACCATGCAGTGGTGACCGCCTGTTCCACCGGTGCGCATTCTATCGGTGATGCCGCTCGGATGATCAGGGACGGTGACGCCGACGTGATGCTCGCAGGCGGTGCTGAAGGTACCATCAATCCGTTGGGCGTTGCCGGTTTCGCCCAGGCCCGGGCATTGAACTGCAGCTTCAACGATCGCCCCGAGCAGGCCAGCCGCCCTTACGACAAGGACCGGGATGGCTTTGTGATGGGCGAAGGCGCCGGCGTGGTTGTGCTTGAAGAATATGAGCACGCCAAAGCCCGCGGCGCCAAGATATATGCCGAGGTGGTCGGCTACGGCCTCTCGGGCGATGCTTACCACGTCACGGCGCCGCATCCAGAAGGAAAGGGGGCGGAGCTCTCCATGCGTATGGCAATGCGCAAGGCGGGGATGAAGCCGGGCGATATCGACTATGTCAACGCGCACGGCACCTCCACCATGGCCGACACGATTGAACTGGGTGCGGTGAAACGGGTGCTGGGCGATGATCTGACCGGCGCATCGATGAGTAGCACCAAATCCGCCATCGGCCATTTGCTGGGCGGCGCCGGCGCGGTCGAGACAATCTTTTGCATCCTCGCTATTCGCGATCAGGTTGTCCCCCCTACATTGAACCTCGACAACCCCGACGAAGGTACCGAAGGGGTCGATCTGGTTCCCAAAGTGGCCAAAAAACGTCGGGTTCGCGCTGCACTCAATAATTCTTTCGGGTTTGGCGGAACAAATGCCAGTGTCATCGTCAAGGCGGTGGAAGACTGATGCTCGGATCGCGTTGGGGGCGCACGCCGTTGGTGGCGGCGATCCTGCTGTTTTTCGGAGTCATCGCCTGGTTTCTGGGTGGTTGGTATTCGTCCGGCCCGTTGACTAAGGATACTGCCTTCACGGTACCGGACGGCTCCAGCCTTTCCAGCGTGGCGGAACAGCTGGAAAAGACCGGCGCGATTGCATCGGCATCGGCGTTCAAGCTGCGCGCACGCATTTTTGGTGCAGGCTCGTCGATCAAGGCCGGTGAATTCCTTCTGCCCAAGGGGGCGTCGATGTCCCAGGTGCTGGACCGGATCGCAGGCGATGAAGTGCTGCGCCGGTTTGTTACCGTGCCTGAGGGTATGCCGTCGATCATGGTGTACGAACGGCTGATGGCCAACCCCATGCTCACTGGCGAAATCGCGGTTCCACCGGAGGGCTCGATCCTTCCGGATACTTATGAAATTCAGCGCGGGGAAACGCGGCAAGCGGTGTTGGCGCGCATGCAGGCAGCGATGCAGCGCGCCCTGGCTGAGGAATGGGAAAAGCGCGGGGCCAATACCGTGGTGAAGACCCCGCAAGAAGCGGTGGTGCTGGCCTCCATCGTTGAAAAGGAGACCGGCAAGCCAAGTGAGCGCAAGATGGTTGCAGGGCTCTATTCCAACCGGGTGCGGCAGAACATGCTGCTTCAGGCTGATCCGACCATCATCTATCCAATCACCAAGGGCAAGCCGCTCGGCCGCCGCATTCGCCAGTCAGAAATCAATGCGGTGAACGATTACAATACCTACACAATGACCGGCTTGCCGAAAGGACCGATCACCAATCCGGGGCGGGATTCGATCGTTGCGGTGCTTAACCCGGCAACCACCGATGTGCTCTATATGGTCGCTGATGGCACTGGCGGTCATGCCTTCGCGACGACATTGCAAGAGCACAACGCCAACGTCGAAAAATGGTTCACGATCCGCAAACAGCGGGGCGATTTCTAAGCTGTCGTCCGGACGGTCAAACCTTACGGTTCCGCGATATTGAAACCCTCCGGCAACGGATCGAGCGAATCTTGCAGCGCCTTGATTGCCGTGGCGTCGCCCTCGATCTGCAAGCCGGAAGCCTGCAACTGGGCCGCTGGCATTTTCAGGAACAATAGCGCCAGCACCAACTGCCGTGGCCCGCGGATGACGACCGCCGGGCGGGCAACCGGTTGCCCAACGCGGCCAAGCAGGACGGTTCGCCCGGCTTCAATCCCGATTACTTCCTTGCGGTCGGTCA
>JAFLDC010000139.1 GCA_017302775.1 Sphingomonadales bacterium | reverse complement strand
TCCAGCCGCGCGCGATACGGCAGAAAATCGAACGCCGCCTGAGCCAGATCGGTACGGTGTTCGCGCGCTAGACGCTCGATCAGGATGGTGTGCATGGCGTGCAAGTAACGTACGTCGGAAGCGGCATATTCCCGCTGTGCCTCGCTCAGCTCAGCGCCGCCCCAATCGCTTGATTGCTGCTGCTTGGACAAGTCCTTGCCCAGCAGTTCGCGAACCAGATCCTTCAACCCGTGCCGATCAGTATAGGTGCGCACCAGCTTGCTGGCGATCTTGGTGCAAAATACCGGTGCAGCCATGATGCCCATGTAATAGTCAATCGCAGCCAGATCGAAGCGTGCGAAGTGATAGAGCTTCACCCGCTCCGGATCAGCCAGCACCCCCTTCAGGTTGGGGGCATCATAGCGCGATCCGGGGGCGAAACGGACCAGATGCTCGTCCCCACCGCCATCCGAAATCTGGACCAGGCACAACCGGTCGCGCGGGGTGATCAACCCCATCGTTTCGGTGTCGACCGCAACCGGGCCAGGACCCAGCACGTCGGCGGGGAGATCTTCTTCGTGGAGATAGACTGCCATAGGCCAAGGTGCTTAGGCTTATCAAAGCGGGGTGAAAAGCCCTGCATTCGCGGAGTTTCGACAAGTGGCCAATTCCGATGCAGTTCCCGCCAGCTGGCGCAATGCGCTCGCTCCGGTGCTAGCAACACCCAAGTCGCGGGCATTGGGTGGGTTCCTCCGGGCAGAGGAAGAGGCGGGGAAGGTGGTATACCCGCCCCGCGGCAACCGGCTTGCCGCACTGGAATTGTGCCCGCTGGATCGGGTCAAGGTGGTGATTCTGGGGCAGGACCCATACCACGGGCCAGGTCAGGCGCATGGCCTGTCATTTTCCGTGCTGCCGGGCGTGAAAACGCCGCCCAGCTTGGTCAACATTACGAAAGAGCTGGAGAGCGATCTTGGTCTGCCCCGCTCCACAAACGGTGACCTTGGCAACTGGGCGCGGCAAGGCGTGCTTCTGCTCAATGCCGTACTGACGGTTGAAGACGGCAAGCCGGCTTCGCATCAGGGCAAGGGTTGGGAAGAAATTACCGATGCCGTAGTCGCCGCTGTTGTCGGCAAAGCCGAGCCGTGCGTTTTCCTGCTGTGGGGCAATCATGCCCGCAAGAAGGCGCAGAGCGTGCCGGGTCTGATGCAGAGCCGGCATCTGGTGCTGACGGCCCCGCATCCCAGTCCGCTGTCAGCCCATTCGGGGTTCTTCGGTTGTCGTCACTTCAGTCAGGCGAATGCCTTCCTTGAGCGGTGCGGGCGTGGGCCGGTAGACTGGCGGCTGTGAACGGGGCAAGGTGCAGGCATGGCCTTCGAACTTCCTCTGACTGAAACCGCGACGCTGCTTCAGCAAAGCGTCCAGCGCTATCTGGCCGATCATCCGAAGCCGGCTTGGGCAGGCTTGTCCGCGCTCGGACTAATGGCGGTTGGCATTCCCGAAGCGGCTGGCGGGGTGGGCGGCGGCGCCATTGAGCGAGCCACGATCATGGCCGAGCTCGGACCGGCGCTGGCTGGCGCGGACTGGCTTGGGCATCATCTTGGTGCCAGCCTGCTCGCGCGGCTTGCGCCCCATCACGGTTTGCTGGCCGCGCTCTGCGCTGGAGAGGCGAGGATTGCGCTGGTGCCAGGCGATAGCGGCGATATCCCTTTCGTGACGGGTGCGGCTGACGCCGATTGGCTGGTCCTGGCCGGTTCGACCCGGATACTGTTGGTCAGGTCCGATGCTTCCGGGATGTCGCGGCGGCGCCGGCCCATGATGGACGGTTCGATCGCGGCCGATCTGTCGATCGGCGTCGGGCTCGAGGTGGAGACCGTTCTGGCTGAAGAGGCCCATGCCCCGATCGCTGCAGCTTGGGCCATCTCGGCCTGGCAGGCAGCGCTCTGTGCCGAAGCAGCAGGACTGATGGGCAGGATGTTGTCTGATACTTCTGCTTACCTCCAACAGCGTAAGCAGTTCGGCGTGCCGATCGCCAGCTTTCAGGCTTTGCGTCATCGGCTGGCGGACATGCAGATGGCGGCGCTCAAAGCGGAAGCATTGACTGAGCGTGCGGTCCTGACCGAAGGAGCGCAAGACTGGGCTCGCTGCGTCAGTGCTGCCGTGGTTGAGACGATTGATGCGGTGCGCACTGTCGGCGAGGGTGCGGTGCAGCTTCACGGCGGCATGGGTGTTACCCAGGAACTCGCTCTTGGCGGCCAATTCAAACGCGGCCTGGCGATTGCTGCACTCCTCGGAACAAAAAGCGGGCACCTCGCCCGCCATGCGGCGATGGCTTAGTTCAACACTGCTTTGGCGATCAGGTCGCGCTGAATCTCGTTCGATCCCGCGTATATGGTTGCAGCCCGGCCATTGAGATAACGCGGCAACGCGGTGGCCAGCAGATCAGGACTTTGGCCGTCGGCGACAGCCCAGCCCGCCAGCCCCGCAATCTCGCACGCCAGCACGTCGATCCGCTGGGCTGCTTCGGTGCCCTGGACCTTCAGTACCGAGGCGTAGAGTGCTGCCTTTGCACTATCGCCGGCGCTTTGTGCTGCGATCGCCTTCAACTCCAAAGCTTCGATCGCCTCCAGCGTCACCGCTTCGCGCCGCAATTGTTCGCGCAGTACCGGATCTTCGCCGATCTCGTCCCGCAGCCGCGCCAACTGACCGAACAGCCCAGGTGCATAACGCCCGCCGCGCTCAAAGTTCAGCAGATACTTGGCTACCGACCAACCGTCGTTCTCCTCGCCCAACCGGTTTGCAACCGGGACGCGGACATTGTCGAAGAACACCTGGTTAAGCTCGTGCTCGCCGGCCAGTGAAATTATCGGATCGACCTTCAGCCCCGTCGAGGCCATGTCGATCAGCAGAAAGCTGATCCCCGCCTGTGGTTTGCCTTCTGATGAGGTACGGACCAGCGCGAACATCCAGTTGGCGAAATGCGCATGGGTGGTCCAGATCTTCGAACCGTTGAGCACATAGTGATCGCCATCCCGCTCTGCCTTCAGTTTCAAACTGGCGAGATCCGATCCGGAACCCGGCTCTGAAAAACCCTGGCACCAGTAATGCTCGCCCGAGAGAATTCTCGGCAGAAAGAATGCCTTTTGAGCTTCGGTTCCATAGTGCATCAACACCGGTGCAACCATCTTGAGACCTTGGGGCAAGAGGCTGGGTGCCCCGGCCCGCGCGCATTCTGCGGCAAAAATGTACTTCTGCATCGCAGACCACCCGGTGCCGCCGTATTCAATCGGCCAGTCAATCGCCCCCCAACCGCGAGCCGTCAGAATCTTCTGCCAGGGTATCGAGTGATCCGGATGCGCAAACACGGACGTCGCTCGCCGCCCCGCTCGCGCCAGCTCGGGCGGCAGGCTATCGGCAAGAAAGGCACGCACTTCGGCTCGAAAGGCCGTGAGTTCATCGTTCTCGATCATCGCGCGATGGTGCCGTGGCGATGGACGAATGGCAAGGCACCACAAGAACCTTGCAGCGCGAGCACGTCTCGTAAGAGCGGTGACTGCCAGGTAACCATCTGGCACCGGCGAGGGGCATGCCTATCTTGGGGGCGTTTCCCGGCCCATTGTTGGAAAAAGCTGGATGCGGAGAACCCCTATGATTGAACTTCGTCCCTTTGCCAGCCTTGGCGCGGCAAACCACGGCTGGCTTGATGCGCATCACCATTTTTCGTTTGCGGGGTATCTTGAACCCGAGCGGATGCAGTGGGGCAGCCTACGGGTCTGGAATGACGACGCGATTGCGCCAAAAAGCGGCTTTCCGCCTCATCCTCACGATAACATGGAGATCATAACCTACGTCCGGCAGGGCGCGATTAGCCACAAGGACAGCCTTGGTAACGAAGGCAGGACTGAAGCCGGGGACGTCCAGGTGATGAGCGCGGGGACCGGCATCCGCCACGCCGAGTACAACCTTGAAGACGAGGAATGCCGGTTGTTTCAGATCTGGATCATGCCGGATCGCGGCGGTCATGCGCCAAGCTGGGGGACACGGCCGTTTCCTCGCGATAATCGTGACGGGCAGTTCGTAACGCTCGCCTCGGGCATGCCGGATGATGCAGATGCGCTGCCGATCAATACCAATGGGCGCGTCGCCGCCGCGTTCGTTAAGGCTGGGGAGACGGTTCGGTATGACACCGCTCCAGACCGGCATCTTTACCTTGTCGCGGCGACGGGGCGGGTTCGGATCGGCGAGGTTGAGGCCAATGCTCGTGATGGTGTGGCGATTACCGGAGAAAGCCGGATCGAGGTAACCGCGCTGGAAGATGCCGAACTGGTTTTGGTCGACGCGGCTTGATTTACCGGGCGGGCATGGCACGATCACGCCATGATCCGCCTGGTTTTGCCGGCATCAAGCAGGTCCGCAATGAGCAGCTGGGCGGGGTAATCGGCTTTAGCAAAGCGCTGATGGTCTCGCTGGTCAGCGCCCTGCTGCTCAAGCGGCCAGGTTTCATGCCGGCCAAGGTGTAATGCGATCAGGCTGGCGGCGCGATACTCAGCTTCTTTTCCAGTTTGGCGGCCGCTTTTTCGGCCTTCTTGCGGCGGTTGAAGACCTTGTGCATGAAGCGCTGATCGGCATCCGACAGGTGCTTCTCGCTTTCGACAAATTGCTCCTGCTCTTCTTCCTTGATGTGATGAAGATACTGTTCCTTCATCGCTTCGAACCGCGTTTTCCAGGCGGCTGTCGCTTGATCGCGTGCAGCGAGGTCAGCCATCATTTCGTCAAGCTCGTGATGCTCAGCCACGGCATGGCGAGCGAATTCCGTCGTTTCAGGTTTGCGCAGCACCGTGGACCACAGCGCCTGCTCTTCAGCGGCTGCGTGTCCTTTCACTTCCCGGCAAAACTCGACAAACAGACTGGCGCGGTCCGGTGAGGCGCCTTCGGTCTGACTGATCATGGCAAGCAGGGCGCGATGCCGATCGTGATCTTCCACCAGCCGGCCAAAGATCGCCGGATCGCCGCGAAACTTGGTTGACGGCGTCGATCCGATTGGCGCTTTGATCTTTGGCGCGGAGGCCTCTGCCTTCGCCGCGGACGACTTCTTGGTTTTTGCTTCAGATTTCTTGCCGGATTTGGTCGCCTTTGCCATGCCTGCTGCCCCTGGTTCGCTCACCGCTGATGCGTGCAGGCAGTATAACGCTGCATCGCGCGCGGGGTTCCCTATCGCGGCAGTTCGCTTGATCCCATCAACATCTCGTCGACCGCACGGGCGGCCTGGCGGCCTTCACGGATCGCCCAGACCACCAGACTCTGTCCACGCCGCATATCCCCGCAAGCGAAGATCTGCGGATCGCTGGTGCGGTAGTCGGTGACGTTGGCGGCAACATTGCCGCGCGCATCCAGCTCTACCCCCGACTGTGCGACCAGCCCGACCTTGCGCGGGCCGGTAAAGCCCATGGCCAGCAGGATCAGATCAGCCTTGAGGGTGAATTCGCTGCCGGGGACTTCCTGCATCCGGCCTTCGATCCATTCCACCCGAACGCATTCCAGACCGGTGACCTGCCCATCCCGCCCGGCGACGCGCTTGGTCAGGATTGCCCAGTCGCGCTCGACACCTTCTTCGTGGCTGGACGAGGTGCGTAGCTTGAGCGGCCAATCGGGCCAAGTCAGCAGCTTGTTTTCCTTTTCCGGGGGCTGCGGCATGATTTCGATTTGAGTGACGGAAGCCGCCCCTTGGCGGTTCGAAGTGCCGACACAGTCTGACCCGGTATCGCCGCCGCCAATCACCACCACACGCTTGCCAGTGGCGACAAGCGATCCACGCGGCGCGGCGCGCAGTTCATCGTCCCCGGCATTGCGCTTGTTCTGCTGGGTCAGGAATTCCATGGCCAGACGTACGCCCGGCAGTTCGGCGCCCGGAATTTCAAGGCGTCGCGGTTCCTCCGCACCGCCCGAAAGAACCACTGCGTCGAAGTTCTCCTTGAGGCTTTCAATAGAGACATGGACGCCGACCTCGGTTGAGGTGCGGAACTCCACGCCTTCGGATTCCATCTGCACCGCGCGGCGGTTGATCAGGTGTTTTTCCAACTTGAAATCGGGGATGCCATAGCGAAGCAGACCGCCGATCCGGTCGTTCTTTTCAAACACGGTGACGGAATGACCGGCCCGGGCCAGCTGCTGTGCGGCGGCCATGCCGGCAGGGCCGGAACCGACCACAGCCACGGTTTTGCCGGTGCGCCGTTCGGGCAACTGGGCGGTGATCCAGCCTTTTTCCCAGCCCTTGTCGACAATCGCACACTCGATGCTCTTGATCGTGACGGGCTGGTCAATCAGATTGAGCGTGCAGCTTGCCTCGCACGGGGCCGGACAGATCCGGCCAGTGAATTCGGGGAAATTGTTGGTCGAATGCAGCACGTCCAGCGCCGCCTGCCAGCCGCCTTCATAGACCAGATGGTTCCAGTCCGGGACTATGTTGTTCACCGGACAGCCGTTATGGCAGTAAGGAATGCCGCAATTCATGCACCGGCTGGCCTGTGCCTTCAGTGCCGGCTCTGCATGCGGAATTACGAATTCCTTGTAGTGCGTTAGCCGCTCCTTGGGGTCCGCATAAGTGCGGTCCCGGCGGTCGAGCTCGAGAAAGCCGGTTTCTTTACCCATCTGTCTTACTCTGCTGCTACCGAAGCGGCTGCATTCCGCTCGGCCTCGATTTGCTTCAATGCCTTGGCGTAGTCGCGGGGCATGACCTTGACGAACTGGCCCACTGTTCTGCTCCAATCATCCAGTAGCGCCCGGGCACGGGCTGATCCGGTGTGAAGGTGGTGGCGCTCCAGCAGCACCTTGAGCCGTTCGGCATCGTGGCGCAGCATGTCGCCCATGCCGCCGTCGTAAACGCTCTGCGTGCGTTGTTGCGGGCGACCGGCACCATCGTCCTCGTCGCGCGCGGGGCTGAGCGGCACCAGGTCGACCTGGGCCGGGTTGCACAGCTTGGTAAACTGGCCATCGGGATCATAGACATAGGCGATCCCGCCCGACATTCCGGCAGCAAAGTTGCGCCCGGTTT
>JAFLDC010000138.1 GCA_017302775.1 Sphingomonadales bacterium | reverse complement strand
GGACAAACGGGCCGTCTGCCGGTTCGGCGATCACCCGCACACCATCCAGCCTTGCAAGCGGGGCCAACGCTTCGTGATCGATGTCCACCGCGGTGATGTTGCGGTAACCCAAACCATGGGCATAACGGACGAAATCACCATCGCCGCAACCGATGTCGATGATCGGCGCGTTGCGATCGGCAGGCAGGAACCTGCGGTAGTTGCGGTCGTAATATTCGCTCATCGATTCACGTCTGCCTGAGCACATAGATATGCGCAATGCCACCAATTGCCCTGCCAATCGCCTTGCGCAGCATCGGGGACAGAGCGCGACCGAGCAGGTAATCGCCGGAGGCCAGCATACCGTT
The DNA here is from genome assembly GCA_017302775.1 of Sphingomonadales bacterium. Next base: position 6,706 of record JAFLDC010000138.1, on the reverse strand, counting down.
GTTGCCGTACCGGACGATTGTCCAGCCTGTGCTGGTGAAATAACGATCCCACTGGCGTTTCGAATAGCGCGCCAATTCAGTCAGCGGTGTCCCGACTGCGCCATGTGTGGGTGGTAAGAGCCGGGCCCGGACCTTGGAGAGTGGCGACGGCGACTGTGCGGGCGCTGCGATGTCAGGATCATGCTGGGGTTCGGCAGGCTTGCTGCCCGCTCCGGTCAGCTTGCGCCGCAGCACGCGCAACATGTCGATCGCTTGGCCCGGATAGTAGCTGAGCAACGAGAGGAAGCGCCATTGCGGATTGGGCAGCAGGTGTACCGCAACCCCTTCAGGCCGCAGCACCCGCCGCATCTCGGCATTGAGAGCATCCAGTTTGGTGACATGCTCCAGCACGTTTGAGCTGTACACCACATCGAACGATGCATCGCGGAACGGCAAGTGCTCACCATCATAATCGGTGATCGGCCAAACCCGCGCGCGCGCGTGATTGCTTATTTCCGATGATGGCGGCAGATCGACTCCTGTGACGTCAAACCCGCGCTCGGACAAGGCCTTGGCCTGCCAGCCCGTGCCCGATCCAATCTCCAGCACCCGCGCACCCGGTCCAGCGGCTGCGCGGATGATGACCTCGGTCTGATCAAGTTCGGCGAGGCGGAATAGTTCGAATGCTGAGGCCATAATCGATCCGTTCAGGAGCAGGCCGCACGCACGGCGGCGATGACCTGATCAGCCTGCGCATCAGTGACGTGCGGGCCTATCGGCAGCGACAGCACCTCGTTCGCCAGCCGATCCGACAGCGGCCAGCTATCCGCCTGCGGCGCGAACTCGGCATAAGCGGTCTGGCGATAAGGCGGAATCGGATAATGCATCGCGGTCTGGATCCCCGCCGCAGTCAATTCCTGCGTCACCGTATCGCGGTTGGCGGTGCGGATGACATAAAGGTGCCAAGCGTGAATCGCCTGGTTACCAATCGTCTGCGGTGCAATCAGATCAAGTCCGGCAAAGGCCGCAGAGTAGCGTTCGGCCAACACTTGGCGGCGGTGTTGCCAAGCCGGCAAGTGCCGTAGCTTGACCTCCAGAATTGCCGCCTGCAGCGGATCGAGTCGGCTGTTGACACCCTTGACCGCATTGACGTTTTTTACGGACGAACCATAGTTGCGCAGCAGGATGACCCGTTCAGCCAGTTCGGGATTGTCGGTCGTAATAGCCCCGCCATCGCCATAGGCGCCAAGATTCTTGGTCGGGTAAAAACTCCACGCGACGATATCGCCGTGGCTGCCGATCGGCTTGCCGGCAATCGCCGCACCGTGTGACTGCGCGGCATCTTCGATCACCTTGAGGCCGTGCGCGCGAGCGAGGTCCATCAGGCGATCCATTGCTGCCGGATGGCCGTAGAGGTGGACCGGCATGATAGCCTTGGTTCGCGGGGTAATCGCCGCAGCGACCAGTTCCGGATCAAGGCAGTGGGTGGCGGAATCGGGTTCGACCGGGACCGGCACGGCACCGACCATTGATACTGCCAACCAGCTGGCGATATAGGTGTTAGCAGGGACAATAACTTCGTCACCTGGGCCAACTTCGAGCGCCCGCAAGCCAAGTGCCAGTGCCTCAAGCCCGTTGCCGACGCCGACCCCGTGTGCCGCGCCGCAGAACGCCGCAAACGCGCTCTCGAACTGTTCGACCTCAGGCCCGCCGATGTAATAGCCCGAGGCCAGGACGCGCGCGGTCGCGGCGTCGATTTCGTCCTTGAGCTCGGTATAAGTTGCCACGACGTCGGTCACCGGGATCATTGCGACGCTCCCGCCAGCGCAACGAACTCAGCGTAGTCGGAGATGTAGTCACCGCGATCGTACCGGTCGGACGTCATCACCACCAGCACCGCATCGGCACTGCGATAGGTCTGTTCACCCCAAATCATCGGCGGAATATGTAGCCCATGCGTAACCCGGTCGAGCCGGACAGTCTGACGTCGGCGGCCGTCATCCAGCGTGACCTCGACCACTCCCGCCGTAGCGATCAGGAATTGATGACAACTCTTGTGGGCATGATAGCCCCGGGTTGTGCCTGCTTCCACGCCGTGAACAATGAACAGTCGTTCGACCGCAAACGGCAGATTCTCCGCGGTCTCGGCCACGGTCAACGCGCCGCGCGGATCGACAACTGTCTTGAGTTCGGTGGGTGAAAATTCGGTCATCGAGAAGGGGCCTGCATTGCCTTGAGGAATGGCGCCGATCGGCTGGCGGTGATCGGCAAGGCAGCAGCCCTAGCCGAATTGCCTTGCGCTTTCAAACGCGTGTGAAACGAAGCAGATACTGGCTTTGTCAGCATTTCTTCAAAACAACATGCATTTGCAAACCGCTTTTCCCTGCCCGCATAAGAAATCGGAATACGCCGTGCGTGAAAGCGGGAACCTGCCGGACGGTACCGATTTCGTACTGCACTTCTGCCAGTTCATAACCAGCCTTCGCCCCGTGCCTCCGGAACGAGCGCGGGTCGAATTCATAAATATGAAACGGGCTGTGCATCGGACTGAGATGGGTGACCATGTTGGCCCGCTGGACCGCGAAGAATGCGTTGATCACGCGCGACATCAGATGGCGCGCATTGGGTACTTCGGCATAGACAATGCCGCCGGGGCGGACCCAGCGCAGCACTTTCTCGATTGAGGCAGCGGGATCATAGAGGTGCTCAAGCACCGCGCCGAAGCTGACCATGTCAAACTCGCCGGCGGGAAATTCGGCGTCATCGATACCCGCCGCGAGGATTCGCTCTGGTGCCAGGCCAAGCGCTTCGACCGCGCGCTCGCGAAACTGTTCGACCGGTTCGAAGCCGAAGACGTCAAATCCGGCCTCTATCATCGCACGCATTGACGAACCGGTGCCGACTCCAACATCTATCGCCTTGGCTGTGCGATCAGCTGGCAAAAAGCGGCGAAGATCACGGTAACGTTCGATCCGTTCCGGACTGGTTTGCCCAAAGCTGCGCATATCATCGACGAAATAGTCTTCGCTGCCCATCGCGTAATGATCATCGAGCGAGGCCGGTAGCGGCATGGGATCGGGATAGATGAGACCGCAGTGTCCGCAGCGCACCACAGTGATTGCAGTGCCCCTTGCAGCGCGCGGACGCATCCCCTGCGACCGGTTCATTCGCATCCCGAGCACGCGCGCATCCGCCGCGGGCGTGCCACACATGTTGCAGGCCGCAACTGGCTCGAAACGGTAGAGCGTGCTCAATCGAGGTAGCCCTGATACTTGTCTGCCAGATATTCGTCGAGGCAGACGCGCCAATCACGCATCACGTTTACCCTGCGCAGGTCCAGCTTCTTTGTGATGAGGCGTTCAGAGGGCGGGCGTGGGGCGAAATATTCCTTCGCGAAATAATCAGAACTGACCGGTTCGACAGCAACCTCGTCGGCTTTGCCCAAGGCTTTGACCAAATATTCGGCCACTTCGAACCGGCTCGTCACACCTTGGCAAACCATATTGTAAAGGCCCCAGAGCTCCTGCTCGACCAGGACCTTCACCTGCGCAGCAAAGTCGCGGGTGTAGGTCGGCGTGCCTAGCTTGTCATCGACGACCTTCAGTTCTTTCGCACCATTCTTGAGCTGCGCCACCAGCTTCTGAATGAATTTCTTGTCCTTCGTCGGCCCCGCACCCATCATCCAGCCCGCGCGGCAGACCAGATAACGGTGAGCGTTTTCAACCACGAATCGTTCGCCCATATATTTCGAGCGCGCGTAATGCCCCAGTGGATTGGGCTGGTCCCAATCATCGTAGGTTTCCTGCGCGCCGTCGAAAATCCCTGCAGTGCTGATGTAGAGCAATGGAATGTCGAGCTTGTTTGCCAGCCACACCGCATCCTCGACCGGCAAGGTGTTGGTGGCATAAGCATCATCAATATCGTTTTCGCAGTATTCCAGACTGGTGTGAGCGCCAATGTGGAACAGGTAATCGGGCTTGAAATCGAGTACTTGGCGGGCATATTCGGCGCGATCCCGGAAATCGCAGAATGACAACCAGTCGGTGTTGACGTCTTTGTCGGTGCACAGCAGCTCGTGCGATCCGGAAAACACGTGGTGGAAGGCCTCGCCCAGCATTCCGCCGACGCCTGCCATGTAAATCCTGCTCATTTCAGTCCCTTGAATTCAGCGCCGACGATGACGGCGCGGTATTGGCCGGCAATAGCGGCTGTGGAATAATTTGCTACCGCATCCTTGCGCGCGGCTTCTCCGAGTTTGCGCCGTAGCGCCGGATCGCGGATCAGCGCTTCAAGGGCAGCTTCCCATTCAGCTTCGGTCTTGACCAGCATGCCGTTTTCGCCGTCGCGGATCAGCATTGGCGTTGTTCCGACTTCCGTCGCGACGCAGGGCAATGCGAAGGCCATGTACTGGATCGCCTTGAGGCCCGATTTGCCAAGCACCCAATCGTCGATTGGCAGCGGGTAGACCCCGATATCGAGCGCCTGAAGCTGCGCCACTTCGTGTTCCGCGCTCCATCGCACGACCTCAAGATCGACCCCGGGCAATTCGTAGTCAAAATTTCCGATTACGCGCAGCTTGAATGGCAGGCGCCGTGCCAGTCGTTGAAATACGCCGCTTAGCAGATCGAGGTAGACCTTCGAACTGAAGGTGCCCGTCCATCCGATCACTACCGGCTGGTCATTCGAATACGAAGTCGCTGGCTGAAAGCGATCCGTATCGACCGACGAGGAGATGTATGTGCATGCCCGCGCTTTATTCACCGCAAGACAAAAATTATTGAGAAAAGGGGAACTCGTGACCACGTGATCGGCAGTCCGGATCAGGAACCGTGCCTTGCCCGAACCTTTAAGCAGTCGTACCAACGGGCCAATGTGGTCCGCCGCGCCGCTGTTCTGGTCGGAAAGAACATTGTCCTCAACGTCGAACACCAGCGCCTTGGCTTGCGAACGTACGAGGCGTTCAAACACAGTAGTACCGAATGGCGTGACCCACATGAAGACGTAGACCAGATCGTAGCGTCCGACCCGGAACAGATCTCGGATGCGGCGTAAGGTCCCGCGCAGCACGCCCAGCGTTTTGGCCAGGACATGCCCCTTGTCCCACACCACGTCCCACATCGCACGGTCCATGAAGTTCGAGACCTCGATCTCCCAGCCATGAGCGCGCCAATCGGCAAAGTATTGTTCATACTTAAGCCGTTGCCCGGCGGCGACGCCCTCTGGGTAAGGGCACAGGATCAGCATTCGCTTCATGTCAGCAGCCCTTGGTAGATCGCGCGGTACCGTTCGGCTCCGTCAGCTACTGAAAAATGGGCGAGGGCGACTTTGCGGCAATGGGCCGGCGTGGCTGGATCGTCTGCCATGCCCAGCAGACGGTCGACCGCGCGGACCCTTTCTTGGGACGTAAATTCGCGAAGTGCCACGCCACCGCCCTCGGTCTCAAGCATCAGCTCCATGTCGCCGACCCCGACATTTCCGAGGCAAGGCACTCCACATCCGAGGTATTCCGCCAGCTTAGTCGGGGCCGAGGCGATTTTGGAAAAGGCCGGCTTGATCACCGCTGCACCCGCGCTCATTCGCCGCACTTGCGCCGGGACATCGGCGTGATCTGCGAAGGTAAGTTCGATTGCGTCTTCCGCAATGCCGGCATCAACAACCATCCGCCGGACCAGGTCCTGTTCGTTGCGGTTGACCACCAGCAGTCGCGCGTCGGGACGGCGTTCGCGCAGCAATTTGAAGCAGGCGAGCACCTCTTCGAACATGTACCAGGTCCCAATCGAACCGAGATAGCCAAGTGTGAAGGGCTGGACTTTGCCACCATCGCCGGGCGTGAACCGGTCAAGATCGGCGCAGGTCGGGATCACCGCAATCGGGGCGTCGATCCGGTAAGGGAACGCCGCGATTACCGCTTTCGAGGCGTAAGTCAGTGTGACGATATGATCCGCACCTTGCAGCAGCGTCTTCTCGATGCGCTTGACCGTGCGGTAGATCCTGCCGCCGACCGGCCAAATTCCGCCGTCGATGCGCTCGTCTGCCCATAGCCCGCGCATGTCGAACAGTAGCGGGGTTCCGGTCAGCAGCTTGATCACCCAACCGATCAGCGCAGGGATATAACTGCGGGCGTGGACCAGCCTGACACGGTGCCGCGCGGTCAGCCACAGCGACAGCGCAATGCCCTGGGCTATATCGAACAGCGTCGCTGGAAGGGTGGGTGCCTTGTGATAAGTTAGCGGGTGCCACGAAATCCCAGCGGCCGATAGACGCATCAAGACTGCTGCAACTTTACCGGACTGGGCACGGTCGGCAGGTTTCTCGAAGCTGACCAAATGAATCGCATATTCGGATGCAAGCCGCTCAAGATAGGTGATTACCTGGCTCTGCCCGAGTGGTTCGAGCATGCCGTCATAGCTGATATAAAGGACACGCGGTTTGCCAATCACGACTGGCGTCTTCCTACCGCCACCCAATAAGGTACGCTGTCCGAAAAGCGTATGTCTTCAAGCCCTGCTGCCTTCATCATCGTCGCGATCTGGGGCCGGGTGAAGCGCTGTTCCAGCCTGGTCCCGAGCCGGTCGAGCGCGTCTGTCCGCATTGTGTAGAAGCTGGTCGAACGGTAAGGGGCGAGGGGGATACCCTCCACATTGACACCGGCCTTCTCGAGCAATGCCGAGAGGCGGGCCAGCGGCCAGTAAACTGCACCGGCGATGACGCTCGTAACTGCCTTGCG
>JAFLDC010000137.1 GCA_017302775.1 Sphingomonadales bacterium | reverse complement strand
GCTCTTCCGATCTGGGATGCGGTGTTGAAGCTGCGCTCCACCACTTTTACCGCCGATGCCATGCTGCGCGAGCCGGCGAGCGACCGCGAGATCGTGCGCGCGAACATTGTTCACGATCTTGATACGGCGAGAGGCTTTGCCGATCTGACGGTGCCGGGCATCCGGTTTGATGACAAACTGCAGCCGACCACACTGACCTATTTTGCAGAGGGGGTGATCGCGCTGGCGAAGGGCACGGTCACCGGAACCGGGCGAATCGACTGGGATGATGCGGGCGGGGTGACCAGCACCGGCGAATTCACCACCGACGGGCTCGATTTCGCGGCCGGTTTCGGGCCGGTCAAGGGCACCCGCGGTACGGTCCGTTTCACCGATCTGCTCGGGCTGGTGACGGTGCCGGATCAGCGGTTGCAGATCGCTGCGATCAACCCCGGGATCGAGGTGTTTGACGGCACCCTGTCATTCCAGCTGGAGCCGCAACGCCTGATGGTGGTGAACGGAGCGGACTGGCCATTCCTGGATGGCCAGCTCAAGCTGTTGCCGACCCGGATGGTGCTGGGCAATGCCGAAACCCGCCGCTTCACCTTGAAGGTTGACGGTGCCAATGCAGCCAAGTTCGTTTCTCAGCTGGAACTGGCGAATATATCGGCCTCGGGCATATTTGATGGCACCTTGCCGCTGATCTTCGATGAGGAAGGCGGGCGGATCGAGAACGGGTTGCTGGTTTCGCGCCCGCCCGGCGGCAACCTCTCCTACGTGGGCGAACTGACGTACAAAGACTTGTCGGCCATGGGCAACTTCGCCTTCCAGACGCTGCGCAGTCTCGATTTTCAACGGATGGAAATCGGGATGAACGGCAAGATCGATGGCGATATCATCACGACCCTGCGGATGTCGGGCGTGCGGCAAGGGCCGGGGACGAAACGCAATCTGATTACCCGCCAGTTTGCCGGGCTGCCGATCCAGTTCAATATCAACATCAAGGCCCCGTTCTATCAACTGGTGACCTCGTTCAAATCGCTGTACGATGATGCCTATGTCCGCGATCCGCGGACGCTGGGCCTGATCGATGAGCAGGGTAATCCGATCGACCGGCCGGATCGCCAGGTGCCGCCACCGCCCAATCCGGGGCTTCCGCCGCCAGGCCAGCCCGCGCCATCAAAAAACGACGATATTCAGGATCCAGACAGCAGGAATAGTCCATGAACAGCGATGAATTGACCAACCGCGCCTGGCTTGCGAAAGTCCTGCCCATGCAGAACGCGCTTATCGGGAAACGGTGGTCGGGCCGGGGCAGGGTAACCACCCTGGCGTTGTTGATGAGCGGCTCAGTCGCGCTTTCGGGGTGTGTCACGGTCAAGGCGCCGGACAAACCGATCGTGATCGAACTCAACATCAACATCAAACAGGAGGTCGTCTATCGGCTTGCGGCGGATGCCAAGAACACGATTGACGAAAACTCCGGCATTTTTTGAGGATTTGCAATGTTGAAGACCATTCGCAAGCACAAGCATTCGCCGCTGGCGGTATTTGCCGGGGGGGTGGCGCTGGCTGCGCTGGCGATGGCCGCACCGGCCGCTGCCCAGCAACGCGATCCCGCCTATGCCGCTGCCCGCGCTGCCGGTCAGGTGGGGGAAAAGGCCGACGGCTATCTCGGCTACCCTTCCGCGCCCAGCGCCGAAGTGCGCCGCATGACCGAAGACCTTAACATCAAGCGGCGCGCGCTTTACGCACAAAAAGCGGCTGAGCAGCGCGTCACGGTGGAAGACTACGCCTTCACCACCGCTTGCCTGCTCATCAACCAGACCAAGCCGGGTGAGAAATATCAGGGCCCGGACGGGACCTGGCAGACCCGCGGTACCGGTCCGGCACTGCGCGATAGCCGCTGCCCGTAAGGGGCAATACGAGCCCGCATTACGAGCCTCTCCGCACCTCGCTGCGGAGAGGCTTTTTCGTGCCGGTTGACTCAAGGTACTGGCCTGCTAAGGGGGCGGCGCCCTCGGCGGGCAGCCGTTGCCCGTGCCCTGAATTTCTTCCCAAAGGAGCAAGGCATGAACGACGAGCCTCCCGCCCGAGAATCCATCGGCGAAGATGCGCGGATCGACGCGCTCGAAGCGCGGCTTGCAGCCGCACGCGAGCGGGAAGAGCAACGCAACCAGCCGGTCGGGGGGGCGGAAGCCGATGCGAATTACCGCATGGGTAGCCGTGTCCTCGCCGAATTGATCGGGGGTATCGGTGGCGGTGCGTTCATCGGCTGGGTCATTGACCGGGTCGCGGGAACCTCGCCCTGGGGACTGTTGGTGGTGATGGCCCTCGGGATCGTCGTTGCCTTCAGGAGCATCATCCGGATGGCGTCGCAGCGCTCGCAATAGCGCGCTGCACGGCATCAGAGCGAATTGAAAGAGGCAGGTTTCGTGGCAGCCGAGCAGGGCAAAGTCGATCCCATGCACCAGTTTTCGATCGAGCCGTTGTTTGGCACCGATCACTGGTCGATCGCGGGCTACTCCATCCCCTTCACCAACTCTGCGTTGTGGATGGCGATCACCACTGTTGCGTTGTTGGTGTTTGTCGGGGGCGGCATGAAGCGTCAGCTGGTGCCCGGGCGCTGGCAGATGGCGGTTGAAGGCTTTACCGGCTTCATCGACAACCTCCTGGCGGCCAACATCGGCCCGGCCGGGAAGAAGTACGTACCGTACATTTTCTCGGTGTTTATGTTTATCCTGTTCGCCAACCTGCTCGGGCTGCTGCCCTTGATGCTGGTCGGCGTACATCCTTTTACGCCCACCAGTCACTTTACGGTCACCGGGTTCCTCGCGATCCTGTCGTTCTCGATCGTGCTGATCGTTGGTTTCTGGCGCCACGGCCTGCATTTCTTCTCGCTGTTCGTGCCGCATGGCACGCCGTGGTGGCTGCTGTGGCTGATCCCGTTCATCGAACTTATCTCATTCCTGGTTCGGCCGTTCAGCCTCGCGCTGCGACTGTTCGTGGCGATGATGGCCGGGCACGTTCTGCTGGAAGTGCTGTCGAGCTTCGTCATCGGCAGCGCCAACTCGGGCGTGTTGTGGGGCACCGTGGTTGGCATCCCCAGCTTCATTCTGATGGTCGCGATCTGCGCGCTCGAACTGCTCGTGGCGGGGATCCAGGCCTATGTCTTTGCATTGCTGACGTCGCTCTATCTGAATGACGCAGAGAATCTTCACTAAGTACGATCTTCAACCTCTTAAAGTTTACGGAAAAAGGAGTTTTATCATGGAACCTGCAAGCGCAAAGCTGATCGGTGCTGGTCTCGCTGCCATCGGCGCCGGCATGGCGGCCATCGGCGTCGGTAACGTGTTCGGTTCGTTCCTGGAAAGCGCTCTGCGCAACCCGGGCGCAGCTGACGGCCAGCAGGGCCGCCTGTTCATCGGCTTCGCCGCCGCCGAACTTCTTGGCCTGCTGTCGTTCGTCGTTGCGATGATCCTGATCTTCGTCGCCTAAGACTGACCGACCGGTCGTGCACTGCCCCGCCATTGGGGCGGCGCGCGACCGGGCAGCTCCGGACTGATCGATGCCTCAAATTTCCCAGCTCGCCGCAACCTATGCCAGCCAGATTTTCTGGATGCTGGTGTTTTTCGGCTTCATCTTTTTCGTGATCGGCCGGGGCATGGTTCCCAAGGTCATGGAGACGGTGGAATCGCGCGACAAGCGGATTGCCGACGATCTTGCAGCAGCAGAAGCCGCTCGCAAGGCGGCAGATGAGCAGGAAGAAGCCTGGCGGGTGCAGTCCAATGCCCAGCGCGCGGAGGCCCAGTCGCTGATCGCCAAGGCCAAAGCCGAAGCAGCCGGGCATAGCGAAAAGAGCCTGGCTGCCGCCAACGCCAAGATCGACGCTGGTCTGGCCGAAGCCGAAGCCAGGATTTCGGCCGCCCGCAGCGGCGCGCTCAAGGAAATCGAAGCCGTCGCAAGCGAAGCGGCTGGCGATATCGTGACCCGTCTGACCGGCACCAAGGTTGACGCCAAGGCCGCCTCGGCTGCCGTCAAGGAGGCTCTCAATGCTTGATTTCAGCCTGCTTGCCGCTGCTGCGGAACATGGGGCCGAAGCTGGCGGCCACGCCGAACTGGCCGCTTTCGGCCTGACTCCCGGCATGTGGGTGGCGCTGTCGATGGCCACTCTGATTGCGGTGCTGGTGTGGAAGAAGGTCCCCGGCCTGATCACCTCCGGCCTCGACAATTCGATTGCCCAGATCAAGCAGCAGCTGGATGAAGCCAAGGGCTTGCGCGCCGAGGCCGAGGCGCTGCGGCAGGAATATGCGGACAAGATTGCCGGTGCCGAAAAGGAAGCTGCTGAAATGCTGGCGCACGCGCAGCATGAAGCCGCAGCCATCGTTGCCAAGGCGGCTGATGATACCAAGGCCTTGATCAAGCGCCGCGAAAAGATGGCCGAAGACAAGATCGCTGCCGCCGAACGCGGTGCGATCGACGAATTGCGCGCCAAGGCCGCTGCCGCTGCCGCGGGCGCCGCCCAATCGCTGATTGCCGCGAACCATGACGCCAAGGCCGACAAGGGCCTGGTGGACGAAGCGATCGCCGGACTCTGACGAAATTCCAAGCTTGGAGAGGGGAAAGGGCGGCTTACGGGCCGCCCTTTTTCTTGTCAGGGCTCCAGCACGATCTTCCCGACAATCTCCCGCGCGGCCATCGCCGCGAAGGCTTCGTGCCAGCGCGCCAGCGGTAGCACGCGGTCGATGTGGGGGGTAAGCTGGCCCTCGGCAGCCAGCGCCAGCATCGCATCGCGGATGGCCTGGCCGCGGTCAGGGAAGCGGCGGGCATATTCGCCCGCGCGTACGCCGACGACGGAGAATCCCTTGATCAACGGGATATTGGTCGACATGTCGGCGATCCGCCCGCTGGCAAAGCCGACCACCAGCAGCTTGCCGCCGAAGGCGACGCAGCGGGTGCTTTCATCAAACACGTCGCCGCCGACCGGATCGAACACCAGATCGCACAGCGCGCCGCCAGTGATTTCGGCAACCTGCTCGCGGAATTTGCCTTGAGCAAGCAACACGGCGTCAGGCTGGCATGCCGCGGCCAGTGCTTCAAGCTTGCCAGGTGAGCCACTTGCCGCAATCACCCGTGCCCCCTGCGCCCGGGCCAGATCGCAAGCGGCAAGGCCGACCCCGCCGGTGGCGCCGTGGACCAGCACCCATTGCCCCGGCTTGATCCCACCCAGTTCCACCAGTCCCGTCCAGGCTGTGCCATAAGCCGCGCCAAGTGCGGCAGCGGTGGCGAAAGACATGCCGGCCGGGATGATTCGCAGCGCTGCCGGATCGAGCGCGGCATACTCTGCGAAGGCGCCGGTCTTTTGCCCGCCGAACACGCGATCGCCCGGCTGATATGGCGATTCTGCTTCAGCTTCGGTCACCTCACCGGCCAGTTCCAGCCCGGAGATGAAAGGCAGCGCGGGTTTGAGTTGATACCCCCCCTTGGTCATCAGCAGATCGGGGAAGTTGAGCGAGGCCGCGCGCACGCGCACCAGTACCTGGCCGGATTGCCGCACAGGCGCAGGCATATCGGTGAGCACAACGCCGGAAAGATCAGGCGCCAACGTGTGAACGACAAGGGCTTTCATCACCAATATGCTTGCTGCGCGACGGGGAAGGGGAGGGGTTCGCTCAAAACGAATCCTTTGCCCTGCGCAGCGCGGCAAATGTTGCCACGGCATCGCCGCCACCCCATCGCGCCTGTATTGCCGGGTCGTCTGCACGCAGGAACGGGTTGGTGGTGCGTTCACGCGCCAGGTTGGTGGGGACGGTCGGCAGGCCCGCGGCGCGGGCCGCGCTGATCTGCTGGGCATAGTCCCGCAGCGCCGTGTTATCCGGATCGGCATGGAGTGCGAACCGCAGGTTGCTCTCGGTATATTCGTGCGCGCAGTAGAGCATGGTGGTGGCGGGGAGGGCCTTGATCCGTGAAAGACTGGCCCAGAACTGCCCGGGCTCACCCTCAAACATCCGCCCGCAGCCCAGCGCGAACACCGCATCGCCGACAAAGGCCAGTTCGGCCGCTGGCAGGTGATAGGCGATGTGGCCCAGGGTATGCCCGCTGACGTCGATTACCGCCGCGACCCATTGCCCCAGCATCACCGTGTCGCCGTGAACCACCACCCGGTCAGGCGCAGTGCCCAGCCTTTCAACCTCGGCTGGCCCGATCACGGTGCAGCCGGTCGCTGCCTTGATCGCAGTGTTGCCACCGGCGTGATCGGGGTGCCAGTGGGTGTTCCAGATCTGCGTGATCTGCCAGCCTTTGGCGGCGGCTTCGCGCAGGTAAGCATCGGCGTCCGGCGTATCGATGCAGGCTGTCTCGCCGCTGGCCGGATCATGCAGCAGGTAGCCGTAGTTGTCCGACAGGCAAGGGAACTGGTGAATTTCAAGCATGCGGCTCTCCTGGCGGCATTAGACACCAAATTTCCCGTCATTGCGAGCGCGGCGAAGCAATGACGATCGGAGATATTACCCATAAGCAAAAGCCCGCCCGGATTGCTCCGGACGGGCTTTGTGTGCCTTGACAGACGGGAAGGAGCTTAGTCCTTCTTGGCCTTCAGCGCGGCGCCGAGGATATCGCCCAGCGAAGCACCGGCATCCGAAGAACCGTACTGTTCCACGGCTTCCTTCTCTTCGTGCAGCTGACGTGCCTTGACCGAGAAGTTCGGCTTCTTCGAGCGGTCGAAGCCGATCACCATGGCGTCGAACTTCTGGCCGACCTGATAGCGTTCGGCGCGCTGTTCGTCGCGGTCGCGGCCCAGATCGGCGCGCTTGATGAAGCCGGTGGCGCCATCTTCGCCCGCCTGCACTTCGAGGCCGTTGTCGCGGACTTCGAGCACCGTGACGGTGACGATGTCGTTCTTCTTGACCGAACCGGCAGCGGCGGCGCCAGCGGCCGGCGCGCCCTTTTCGAGCTGCTTGATGCCCAGGCTGATGCGTTCCTTTTCGACATCGACGTCGAGCACGACGACCTGAACCATCTCGCCCTTGCGGTGCAGGGCCAGTGCGTCTTCGCCCGAGATGCCCCAGGCGATGTCCGACATGTGGACCATGCCGTCGACG
>JAFLDC010000136.1 GCA_017302775.1 Sphingomonadales bacterium | reverse complement strand
AGGTGACGCGCTCAGCGTTGCAGAATGCGGCTTCGGTGGCGAGCCTGATCCTCACCACTGAAGCCATCGTGGCTGAGGCACAAGACGACAAGCCCGCGGCAGGCGCCGACAGCGCACTTTCCGGTGCCGGCGGTTTCGGAGGCGCCGACTACTGAGAGCGGCGTGCGCGGCAGCGGCATGGCGGTGGCCTGCTTGTCGACAAGACGTCGCTGGCCAGCGTGCGAAGCACGCGGCTTGCGGGTCGCAGGCCCTCCGCCATGGCTGCCCGCCTCCTGGTAATGGTAGAGGCAGATCATTCCACCGGCGCAGAGGCTGTCAAGAAACTCGGCCGGTCGCCACCTGCCCTGGTGAGCGCATGGTGTAATGACGTGGTCACCTCTGGACGTTCACTGACTATGACTTAGTCAAGTCTTTCGCGACGAAGAACTGCCCCCTCAGTGGCCTCGGGGAGCGGCGCCGAGAGGGCCACGACGCTGCTCCTGATGGTGGCTGTCCGTGTGCAGATGTCCAATCGCACACCGATGGAGGTGCGTGCGAGTGCTCCGGATTCGCTGCCCCCGCTGGGTACCGGACACGAATGGCGTTGGGCTTCGTCGAGCGGCAAAGCCTCGACGGACTGCAGTGACAGTCGATCTGTGGCCGAGCGGCGCGAACGAATGGGCAGCGCCGAGGCCAAGGATCTCTGCAAACAATGGGCATCGACCGGCGAGTGCGTCAATGCGTAGGCTCGCAACCGCGGGATGACACGACTGCTGGCTCGCGAGCAGAGGCCTTGGCCGTCCTGTTTGCGTTTGCACACAACCCGATGCGCCCCACGACTCTCCTCCCGGAAATCGTCGGCCTCGCGATAGGCACCGTCGCTGTGCGCCAAACTGCAGGCCAATGCGCTCTAGGGTGCCGACGGACTGACTAATCCCTCTTAGAATTTCCAGCCGTAGGCGATGCCGAGGATGTTCTCCGACAGATGAATGTCCGCCTCGCCACCTCCGTAGAGCGCAGGGATCGACCCGGAGCCATTAACTGTCTTCTTGAACGCGTGGGTATAGGCGACGCTCAGTTCACTGCTCTGGCTCAGGTTCCAGGTTGCACCGAGACTCAAGTGGTCCTGCACGACACCCGGGGCCAGGATGTTGAGAAAGGTCTGATCATTGGGGATCGGCTGCGTGGTGTGGCTGTAGCCGGCGCGCAGCGTCCAGTCGGCTATGTCGTAGGTGACCCCCACCTTGGCGACCGTCACGTCCTCCCAGCCGAAGCCGGGGCCGTTCGAAGTGCCGAAGGCGTTGCCGGCGAAGACGTTACCAATGGGGTTGCCCACCGACTTTACGTCGCTATACAGGATGCGCTGCACATCCGCGGCCAGCACCAGCGCCGAAGTCGCCTTCCAGGCGACACCGACACCGAAGTTGGACGGAATGTCGAAGCCGCCTTCCTCGGCAAACAGGCCTTGGTACTTGTTGAACTTGCCGGTCCGCGTCTTCGAGGCCCAAGTCGCGCCTACGGTCAGGTCGGGGGTCAGCTTGCCGGTGTAGCCGAGACGAAAGCCCCAGCCGGTCGCAGAATCCGTGCCGCGATTGGTGAAATTGCCCGGTGACGCTGAAGCGACGGCAAACGGCTGGATGCCTTCGGCCTTGAAGCGCTGATAGGCGAAATTGACCGCTAGGGCGAGCGCGTGATTCTCGGTGATCTTCCAGGCAAGCGACGGTGAAACGAACAACTGTTCGAGATTGACACCGGCCGCCCCGCTGGCGCCGAAGGCGCGGTAGGGATTGCTGCCGTAATCGGTGTTCATGCCGCCATTGCCATAGACCGCGACGCCAGCAGCGATGTGCGGGGTGACCTGCTGCACGTAGCCGATTTCCGGGATGAAGAAGTTCCGGGTGTCGTTGCCCTCGAAGTTGCCGTTCAGGCCGAAACCGTTGCCGGTAATCTCGGCACCGCGCGACGGGCGGAACCAGGTCAGGCCGCCATCGACACGGTTACCGACGAAAGCTGTGCCGGCCGGGTTGGTGGCGGCCGCTAGGCCATCCTGCGGCAGCGCGATGCCGACGCCGGCAATGCCTTGCGCCTTGACCCCGTTGGCATTGGAAAGATAGCCGTTGGTGGCGAGCGCCAGTCCAGGCATGAGGAAGGCCGGCAGGACGACGGCGTGAATGACTTGACGAGTGCGCATTGGGATCTCCAAATGCCTCCTGTTGTTCGAATGGAGCCGCCAGCCTAAACAGGCGGCGACGCAGACCCAACGACGCCCTTCTGCTTATCTAATGCCCGGAGGGTTGATAACTATTTGCCGCGGCCGACATATCGAAATTGCCAGAATTCAGTTGTCGACGCCCACCCCCAGAGGCGGGCCCGCCATCAGGTACATATGCATGGTAGCTGTGCGACGGTCGACCCGGCCTCGTCGGGTGGTGGGTCACGACGGTTCCTTCCTTGTGGCCATACAGCACCTGGTCGAGAAAATCCATGCAGCGTCAAGCAGCACCGCCTTGCTCTCGTCGAGATGCCCGTCGAGCCAGTTTGTCCCGGCGTCTTCCGGAATCCGCAGCAACCCCTTGCATGGGGAGTTCTCAGGAACGACTCTGCCCATGTCGAGCAGGCCCGGTTTCACGCCGTCACCACGGATCGTCGTGACGTCCGCACAGCGCCGGTTCCCAGAAGGAATCGACAGCATCCACGTGCCGATCACGTCTCCGATGCCGGTGCGTTCTCGGGCTGCCGTACGGCAATGGACGGCCAGCCAGCGCGACCAGGGTCGCGTCAGCTTCAGAGATTGGGCCTACTGACCCATGGGCGTCGCTGCGCTTTGCCTCTCCCAGCGCACCTGAACCTTGTCCGCCATCCTCTGCACGCCAGCGCACGAAAAAAATGGCTTGCTTTGTGCTCTTCGATCCAGTTTCCGCTTCGCCTCATCCATTCGGTGACCTCCAGGATCGGGCTAAAGACTACAGACTGCCGAGCTTCAGCCCGACTGCACGCTGGCAACTGCAGTTTCCAGGGTAAGGGCGAAAGAATGCCTGGCAGGCTCGCGGGAGATGTTATACGCATAGTCCGGACACCTTCGTGACTCGGCCACCTTTGCGTTGCTCATGGTGCGGAACGAAAGAACTCACAAGCTCTCAGTTTTTCGGCGATCGCTTCGGCGGTACAGGTTTCGCTACCGAGTCGCAGGTCGTTGCTTTCTGGCCAGGGGCGCACCATTTGATCTGTGCCTTTGCCGTGCGCTCGTCCCGGCAACGCGCCCCATATTCTTAGAAGGAATAACTCGTTGATGAGGCGAATCGGAGTGCTCAGAATTCGGCCAACAATTAGTTAAGGGACACTCTGACCGATGGCAACTCGAAAACTCGCTTGGATCAACTTGGCTGCAGTCGCCGCCGCAGCGCTTGCGCTCACCCTGATCGTCGTCAAGAATGTCGAGGGCAAGGCGCCAGCGAAATTGCTCAATGTCTCCTACGACCCGACGCGTGAGCTGTACCGAGACATCAACGCCAGCTTCACGGCCAGCTATGAGAAGGCGTCCGGGCGCCCCATCGAAGTTCTCCAGTCACACGGGGGTTCGTCACGCCAGGCCAGACTGGCAGTGAGAGGTGAACTCAAACCTGACGTCGTCACCCTTGGTTTGCCGTCGGACGTCGACGTCTTGCGCAAGCATGGGCAGATCGCTGACGGCTGGGCGGCGCGGCTGCCGAACCAGTCGCGGCCCTATTACTCGACCATCGTCTTCGTCGTGCGCCAGGGCAATCCGCAAGGCATTCATGACTGGCCGGATCTCGTCAAACCCGGCATTGAGGTGATCACACCGGACCCGAAGAGCTCGGGCAACGGCAAGCTTACGGCGCTGGCCGCCTGGGGTGCCATTGTCACGCGCGGCGGTAGCGAAGGCGCGGCACGCACCTATCTCAAGACGCTCTACGAGCACACACCTTTCCTCGTCCCCGCGGCGCGCGCTGCCGGCACGGCGTTCGCCGTCGAGAAGATCGGCGATGTGCATCTGGCCTGGGAAAACGAAGCCTTGCGCGAAGTGGCGGAGGCGCGTGGCCAGCTCGAAATCGTCTACCCGCCGGTGAGCATCCTGGCCGAGCCGTCGGTGGCCTGGGTCGATGCGAATGTCGCCAGCCACGGTAGCGCGGTGGCAGCCCGTGCCTACCTTGAATATCTGTTCACCGACGAGGGACAGGAGATCATCGCGCGCAACGGCTACCGCCCGTTCAACCCGCAGATCCTGGCGAACCACGCCGACAAGTTGCCGCCGCTAAAGCTTTTTGCCGTGACTGCCATTGCGCGCGACTGGGACGATGCTCAAATCAGGTTCTTTGCCGACAATGGAATCATCGACACGGTCTATCGGCCGAAGCCGCGCTGAACCCCGCGAAAACTCTTTTTCCCGAAGAAGGACAGACATGACAGAAGCAGTGATTTCCGGCGCCGCGGGGAGACGTATCGGCGGTATCAACTGGTCGTACCCGTGGCAGAGCGCGCGTGCCGACTTCCTGGCCGGGCTCACTGTGGCGGCCATCTCGCTGCCGCAGAGTATTGCCTATGCGCTGCTCGCCGGGGTGGACCCACGCTTCGGCCTCTACGCGGCAATCATCTTTACCGCGGTGGCCGGCATCCTCGGCTCGTCGCGGCATCTGATCAACGGACCCACGGGAGCGGTCTCGCTAGTCGTTTTCAGTGCGTTGGCCTTCATCGATCCGGAGGCGCGGCTCGACGCTTACGAGGCGATGTTCCTGCTGGCAGTGCTGATCGGAATCATCCAGATAGCGATCGCCGTGCTCAAACTGGGAGACCTGACGCGCTACATTTCCGAATCGGTCGTCACAGGCTTCATCGTCGGTGCGGCTTCCCTGACCATCATCGGCCAGATTGCCAATGCGCTTGGCGTCAAGGCGCAGGGCACCGGTCACCAGCACGTGCTCTACCGCTTGTGGCTGACGCTGACACAGGACGCGGCGATCAATCCCAAGGCTCTGGCGATCAGCGTCGGCGCAATTGTGCTGGCGCTGCTGTCGCGCCGCGTCGTGCGCTATTTCAAGCTGCCTCAGCTCGACATGTTCTTCGTGCTCATCTTCCTCTCCGTCGCCGCCTGGGCTGCCGGTTGGTCGGAGCACGGCGGCGGTGTCAAACCGGCCGTATCGCTGATCGAGGCGGTTCCGGCCAGCCTGCCGCAAGCCCACATTCCGGAAATCAAGTGGCACTGGTTCGTCGACCTCTCCGGAAGTGCGTTTGCCATCGCCGTGCTCGGCCTGCTCGAGGCGCTGGCGATCGCTAAAGCGATCGCGCACAAGTCTGGTCAGCAACTCGACTACAATCGGCAAATCCTCGCCGAGGGAGTCGGCAATCTGGTCGGCGGTTTCTTCCGTGCGATGCCCGGTGCAGGTTCGCTGTCGCGCACGGCGATCAATTATCAGGCCGGAGCGGTAACACGCTTCTCCGGGGTGTTCACTGCTGCTGTGGTCGCGGTCGTGGTGCTCACCCTCGGCCCGCTCACAGCTTATGTTCCGAAGGCGGCGCTGGCGGGCCTGTTGATCGTTGCCGCGTCCCGACTGATAGACCCTGAGCGTTTGCGTTACATCATTCGCGGCTCGCGCTATGACGCGGTGTTGCTGATCGCCACCGCTCTGGCTGCCGTGTTCATCGATATCGAGTTCGCGATCCTGATCGGCGTCGCCTTGTCGGTGCTCTGGTACGTACCGCGGGCAGCGAAACTGAAGGCCACCGAGCTGGTCGTGACGCCCGAGCGCGTAGTGCGCGAACGCCTGCCGGCCGACCCGCCAAGCCGCGAGGTGCTGATCATCGACCTCGAAGGCGAGCTTTTCTTCGGCGCGGCACCGGACCTGGAACGGCACCTGACGGACGCCGCCAGGCGGGCGCAGCAGCAGGATATCCGCCATTTGGTGCTGCGCGTCAAGCGCGTCCGCAATCCCGACGTGGTCGCAATCGAAGTGCTGGAAAAGTTCCTCCGCGATGCCGCTGCCGACGGTCTGACCGTGCTGCTGGCAGGCGTGCGCGCCGACCTGCTGAGTGCTATCGAGCGTGTCGGTATCGGCCGGTATCTGTCTGCCGAACTGGTCTTTGCCGAAGAGGACGAGGAGTTTTCGGCCACCTTGAAAGCGGTCCGCAAGGCTTTCGCTCTGCGCGCGGGTGACGGTGACGCGGGCGGTTCGGCCGCCATTGCGGCACCGCAAGGTGGTGCCTACTATCTGGTGTGAGTCGAGATTCAGCTTCGGAGATCAGCGCGATGGCCGCACAGTCTGCTGACGACGCGTCTCGCTACTGCTGGCAGTCGGATCGGGATTCCCGGTGTAGAGGCCAGAGCACCGGCGGTGGGCCTCGGGTACCGGATCCGCCCGATCGATCCGGCGCCGGTCTGCACGACAGTGCGTGCCGCCAGGGATGGTGGAGCCGCTGTCGTCCAGCCACCTTCCGGGGGAAAACGCCCAGCCATTAGTTGGGGTTCGCCGAACACTGGGCTGGCCGATCAATTGAAGGCCTTCAGCTTCTTCCCCCACCAGCGGCAATCAGATCTGCTCAGGAGACCGGGCCGTGTCGGGCGAACGTCTGCCGGTTTGCCGATCGAGTGCTATTGCCAGAGCAGCCGTTGTGCGTGGAGTTCGGTAGCCGTTCGGTGTTCGCTTTCCGGCGATGCACCCGAGGCTCCGGAAAGCGGCACGGACCGTCCTGCTGGGCTTCATTATGATGCGCGGATCAGGGGAAACCGGCTTGGCCTGGGGGCTTTCAGCCGGCCGCACGCAGCCGACAGTTGATCGGCAAGCGACGCGCGCCGGCCAAATCGCCGGTTGGAGTGAAAGTCGTTTCACTATTCGAAGTGACGCGACTCAGGTAGCGCAATGACCGATGGGCCGAGCCAGCTGTCAGGAAAAACCGCACGGTTGAGCAGTGGATTCTGGAGCCAAAGGGGCAATTGTGGCTCGCTATTTGCTTTGATCCGAGAGAGACACGCTGTGCTGGCGTGGCAGTTTCGGAATGGTGGCGGCGCAGGATCGTCCGCCGCTTGTCAGGATTGGGAAGTCAAGGATTCTTGGAGAACAGTATGGACATCGTCAGTCATTTTGCCGCCCGCTTTGACCGCACCCGCGAAGAGGAACTCTCCCTGGAGGACTACCTGGCAGCGTGCAAACGGGATCCGCTGAG
>JAFLDC010000135.1 GCA_017302775.1 Sphingomonadales bacterium | reverse complement strand
GGTGGATTTACCATTGCCGAATGAGCCGTCACTCGTCACATCGTTACTATGACTCAAAGCAGCTCCGAACCACCCCTTCGTGTCGGTATCGTACCCGTGACGCCACTTCAGCAGAACTGCTCTTTGGTGTGGTGTACAAAAACGATGAAAGCGGCGCTTGTCGATCCAGGCGGAGACCTGGACAAACTCAAGGCAGCAGTCGCCAAAACCGGCGTGACGATCGAAAAGTTGCTGATTACGCACGGCCATCTGGATCATTGCGGCCAGGCCGGGATACTGGCCAGGGAACTGGGCGTGCCGATTGAGGGCCCGCATGAGGATGACCGCTTCTGGATCGAGCAACTTGCGCAGGACGGTAATAAATACGGCATGCATGCCGAGACATTTGAACCAGACCGCTGGCTGGTAGACGGTGATACCGTGACGATCGGTGAGCAAACGTTGCAGGTGATCCATTGTCCCGGGCATACGCCCGGCCATGTGGTGTTTTACACACCTGAGGGACACCTGGCGATTGTGGGCGACGTGCTGTTTGCCGGATCGATCGGGCGTACCGATTTCCCGCGTGGCAATCATCAGCAACTGATCGATTCGATTACACTCAAACTGTGGCCATTGGGCAATGACGTAACCTTCATTCCCGGCCATGGGCCGACCAGCACTTTTGGCCGGGAACGACAGGTCAACGGGTTCGTCAGCGATTATGCGCTGAGTTGAAGCTGGCCGTTGCTACATTACGCCGAGCACGATCAGCACGGCAACGATGGCCAAGCCGAGCTGCGTTAGCATGGTTACCATTACGCCAAAGCTGCGCCCCTTCTCCAGGCTTCCGCCGTCCATGCCAAAGCCGTGCGCTACACGTGAAATCATGTAGAGTGCGCCGATTATCGCCAGCCAGTTGCCAGCCTTTCCGGCCAATTCGATCGATGCGATCAACGCCAGCACCCAAGGGGTATTCTCAACGAAATTAAGCTGCGCGCGCATCCGGCGTTCCAGCAGGTCATTCCCGCCGGTGCCGATATTTATCTTGTGCTTCATCCGAACCTGGCCGCAACGCATGGCCAGCCAGAAGTTGATGATCGCCGCGGCAGCAGCGAGGCACAACGTGATGGGTAGTAGGATTGTCATGAAGTTCTCCCTGTTCGTCCATATCCGACCGGGCAACGGTGAGGGTGCTTGCATGCCGCGTCAAATTCGCTATAGGCGCGCCTTCGCAAGCCGCCGACCCTAGGTCGTGGACGGCTTTACTAGACCGTTTGACAATTTGCAGGAACAGGTGCCTCGATGGCTGTCCCCAAAAGAAAAACCAGCCCCTCACGCCGGGGCATGCGCCGCAGCCATGATGCGCTGAAGGTTGAAGCGTTTCATGAATGCCCCAACTGTGGTGAGTTGAAGCGCCCGCACAATCTGTGTGGCGCCTGCGGTCACTACAACGGACGCGAAGTCATCGCGGTCGAGCTCTAAGCGCAATCTTGCGGAGTAAGCGCCCATGAATTTGCCGCGTATCGCCGTTGACGCGATGGGCGGCGATGAGGGCGTGCGCGTGATGGTGGAAGGCGCCGCGCTTGCGCGTAGGCGCCATGATCGCTTCAAATTTCTGCTGGTCGGCGACGAGCAACGCATCAAAGATGCGCTGGGTAAACACCCAAACCTGCGTGCTGCCTCTGAAATTCTGCACTGCGACGATGTTGTAGCGGGCGATGAGCGTCCCACCCAGGCTTTACGCCGGGCAAAGACAACGTCGATGGGGCTGGCGATCAACGCAGTGAAGACCGGCGATGCCGGGGCAGCGGTCAGTGCTGGAAATACGGGCGCGCTGATGGCGATGGCCAAGCTGGCCTTACGCACCATGCCGGGAATCGATCGCCCTGCCTTGTCTGCGTTGCTTCCGACACTTGGCGACAATGATCTGGTGATGCTTGATCTTGGCGCGAATACCGAATGTGATGCCCGCAATCTGGTGCAGTTCGCGATTATGGGAGCGGCTTACTCGCGGATCGTTACCGGCCGAGATGCACCGCGGGTACGGCTGCTGAACATTGGTACGGAAGAGACAAAGGGAACCGGAGATCTGCAGATTGCTGCCGCCCAGCTGAAGGCGGCGGCGGCTGAACTTGCAATCACCTTCGATGGTTTTGTCGAGGCCGACAAGCTGGGCCGTGGTGATGTTGACGTGGTCGTAACCGACGGATTTTCGGGCAATATCGCGCTAAAGGCGGTGGAAGGTACGGCGCGGTTTGTGGCGGATCTGCTGCGCCGGGCCTTTTCCAGTTCTATCCGGTCCAAGTTCGGGTTTCTGGTTTCACGTCCGGCCACCGAACTGCTCAAGCACCACCTTGATCCCAACAATCACAATGGTGCCGTTTTCCTTGGCCTGAACGGTGTCGTGGTGAAAAGTCATGGCTCAGCTACAGCGGTTGGGGTGGCCAATGCGGTGGCGGTGACCGCGCGATTGCTGGAGGAAAATCTGACCGAGCGGATTACCGCCGATCTTGCTCGCCTGGGGACCGGCAGCCTGCGCAGCGTTTCTAAGGCAGCCGAATGACACGTCGATCAATCCTTGTTGGTACCGGCTCGTCATTGCCGGCTCGGGTGGTGACCAACCGCGAGCTGGCGGAAACGGTCGACACCAGCGATGAATGGATCGTTGAACGCAGCGGTATCCGGCAGCGCTACATCGCCGGGGAGGGCGAGACGACGGCCAGTCTGGCAGTAGCAGCCGCGCAGGCTGCCCTGGCTGCGGCCAAGCTGCAAGGCAGCGATATCGGGCTGATCGTGCTGGCAACGGCGACGCCTGATCAAACTTTCCCCGCAACTGCGACGATTGTGCAGGATGCAATCGGGGCCAATGGCGGGATCGCCTTTGACGTGGCGGCCGTCTGCTCGGGGTTCCTCTATGCGCTTGGCGTCGCTGATTCCATGTTACGTACGGGGATGGCGCAGCGTGCGTTGGTAATTGGCGCCGAAACCATGAGCCGGATCCTTGACTGGGATGACCGAACTACCTGTGTCCTTTTTGGGGATGGTGCAGGCGCGGTTGTGCTGGAAGCTCGCGATGTCGCTGATGACGGCCCAGGCCTGCTCACCACGCACCTTCATGCCGATGGCGCTCATAATGAGCTGCTCTATGTAGATGGCGGCCCGTCCCGCACGCAGACCGTCGGCCACATCCGGATGAAGGGGCGCGAGGTGTTTCGTCACGCGGTTACCAATCTGGCTGATGTGCTCGGCTCGGTGCTGGCCGAAGTAGGCTTGTCCGCGGCGGATATCGATTGGGTGGTTCCCCATCAGGCTAACCAGCGAATTCTTGATGCAACGGCCAGAAAGCTGGGCTTACCGCCCGAAAAGGTCGTGGTTACTGTAGATCGTCATGCCAACACCTCGGCCGCATCCGTACCGCTCGCGCTCGATTGTGCAGTCCGCGATGGACGCATCAAAACCGGCGATCTGGTTGTTATGGAGGCGATGGGCGGTGGCTTCACCTGGGGTGCCAGCCTGATCCGGATCTAACAATCGGCGGGATAATCCTACAAAATCCAGCGATTGCGTTGCAATTTGGTGACGAATTTGCAATTCTCCCGAATCGAGAGGTCGCATCTCAATTCGGGAAAGGTGCTGGTACACCAATGACAACTCTCACTCGTGCTGATCTGGCTGAAGCGCTGAACCGGAAGCTTGGTCTTTCGCGGTCAGAATCCCTTACCATGGTCGAATCGGTGCTGGATCACATGTCGGCAGCGCTGGAAAGCGGCGAAAACGTGAAGATTTCCAGATTTGGGACCTTCTTGTTGCGGGACAAGGCCCAGCGGATCGGTCGCAATCCGAAAACCGGTGTAGAAGTGCCGATCACGCCGCGCCGGGTTTTGACTTTCCGTGCCAGCCAGATGTTGAAAGAACGGATCGCCAAAGGATGACCGACCCGGGTCCTGCCACCCAAACTATGCAAGGTTCGGACTTTGTGGATGGCAAGGATCTCACTGCGCTTCGCACTATTGGCGAGGTCGCCAAGGCGGTTGGCATCCGGCAGCATGTCCTGCGCTATTGGGAAGAGCAGTTCCCGATGCTAAAACCCCTGAAGCGCAGCGGAGGCCGACGATACTATCGGTCGGAAGATATCGCCTTGGTCAAGGAGATCGACCGGCTGGTACACCGCGAAGGTTACACCCTGAAGGGTGCCAAAAGCGCGCTGCAAGGCCGAGGGAAGTCCGCCGTGCCGCTGACTGGCGCGACTGCCGCGGCACCGCAGGTCGCTGTGCCGCTCTCCGCTATGAGCGCCAACTTTGCGTTGCGTGCGCGGTTGATTGCGCTGCGCACTACGCTGGTAAATGCACTGCACGAGGCTTAGAGACTGGCTTCACGAAAGTGAGGCATTCCCATGACGACGACTTACGACGCTGACTTGGCGCTATTTATCAACGGCAGTTGGAAGATTGGCGAAGGTCGGGATCTGTTCCCGGTGCTTAACCCGGCTAGCGGCGAGGCGATCGCCCATGTTCCGCTTGCTACACCTGCTGACCTGGATTCAGCGCTGGAAGCAGCCGACCGGGGGTTCAGGCTGTGGAAGGGGACTGCCGTAGAACAGCGTGCAGCGGTCTTGAAGAAAACCGCAGCACTACTGCGGGAGCGGGCCGAAGCGATCGCCACTTTGCTGACACTGGAACAAGGCAAAGTGATAGCCGAAGCGCGCAGCGAAGTGCTGGCCAGTGCGCAGATATTTGATTGGTGCGCTGAGGAGGCCAGTCGGACCTACGGCCGGCTACTGGTGCGCCCCACTGGCCAACGCGCAATGGTGATCAAGCAGCCGATCGGGCCAGTAGCGGCCTTCAGCCCGTGGAACTTTCCGCTCTATCTGATGGCCAAGAAAGTGGCACCTGCGCTAGCGGTGGGCTGCTCTGTCATTGCGAAACCGCCAGAGGAAACTCCGGGCTGTACGGGTGCCCTGATTCGCTGCCTTGAAGATGCAGGGCTGCCGGCGGGTGTTGCCCAACTCGTGCATGGTGTCCCTGATGCTGTCAGTCGGCACTTGCTGGCAAGCCCGGTGATCCGCAAGGTCAGCTTCACCGGATCGATCCCGGTCGGCAAACACCTGATGCGGCTGGCTGCTGACGGCCTGAAAAGGGTAACGATGGAGCTGGGCGGACATGCCCCTGTGCTTGTTTTCGAGGACTGCGATCTGGATCGGACGCTGGATATGGTGGTGCCGCAGAAGTTCCGAAACGCAGGGCAAGTCTGTGTGAGCCCGACGCGCTTTTTCGTGCAGGAATCCATATATCAGCGGTTTGTTGATGGTTTTGCGGCAAGAACCCACGCCATAACGCCGGGGGCGGGACTTGATCCGGAAAGCCGGATGGGGCCGCTTGCCAACGTCCGCAGACCGGGCGCGATCGAGGCGCTGGTCGAGGATGCCGCGGCCAAAGGGGCAAGGGTCATGGCTGGGGGCAAGCGCGGCAACGCCGGTTTCTTTTTTCAGCCGACCCTGCTTGCCGATGTGCCTGACAGCGCTGATGTCATGAACAATGAACCGTTTGGGCCTGTTGCGGTCGCTGCGCCTTTCACCAACCTTGAAGATGCTTTGGCCAAGGCCAACCGGCTCCCCTATGGCCTGGCTGCCTTCGCCTTTACCGAAAGCCTGCGTACCGCCAATCTGTTGGGCGACGGGATCGAAAGCGGGATGGTTGGGATCAATACTTTTGCCCTGAGCGCGGTCGATGCTCCTTTCGGGGGAGTGAAGGACTCCGGCTTTGGCAGCGAGGGCGGGCCCGAAGGGATGGACAGTTACATGGTGACCAAGGCTATCCACCAAGCCTAGCGTCACACCGGGAGTGGCCCGAGCTCCGGATCGATATCACGGGGCCGGGTCAGGTGGACCAGTCGACCGCACTTGTCAGCAAGGTCCGACCAGCGCTCGATATCAAGCTCGAGCACCGCGAAGGCGGCGGTGGGAAATTTGACCTCCACCACGTCGCGCAATGGGCTTGAACCGTCATCCGGCACCAGATCGAAGATCAGGTCTTCCAGCCCAGGGTTGTGGCCTACCATCATCAGGCACTTGGGATCGCCGTCAATCTCGCGCAGCAGGTCCGCCAGCGTAGCACTGCTTGCCAGATATATACGGCGGTCCCAGTTGACCGCCACCGGTCGCCCCGCTGCTTCGCACGCGATCTCGATCGTTTCGGCACACCTGATCGCTGGAGATGATACCATACGATCCCAGATAACGCCGTGATCGCGCACATGACGGCCCATTACGGCGGCGCCCTTGCGCCCGCGTTCATTAAGCGGGCGATCGAAATCGCGCGCGCGTGGATCGTGCCAATCTGATTTCGCGTGACGGAACAGGCCGAGAATCTTCAAGGGGCACCTTCTTGTTTGACTGGTTGCGGTGAAACACTGGCGGCGACACGCTGTAAAGCCTGATCGAGCGTCACGCGTGTGACAACAGTTCCAGCAGGAAAAGCGCTGAGCAATCGGCTGGGAAAAGCTGCAGACAATACCACGAATACCCCGGAGTCGCTGCGACTGCGGATCAACCTGCCGAAAGCTTGCCCAAGCCGGGCACGAATGATCCGATCATCATATCCCTGACCGCCGCCAGCAAGCCGCCGTGCGCGGTGCAGAATCGACGGTTTTGGCCAGGGAACCTGTTCCATCACCACCAGTCGCAGCGAGTCCCCTGGCACGTCGACGCCATCGCGCAAAGCATCGGTACCAAGCAACGATGCGCGCGGGTCGTCACGGAAGATGTCAACCAATGTGCCGGTATCAATCGGATCGACATGTTGCGCAAATAGAGGGAGCCCGCTGCGCGCCAGACGATCGGCAATCCGGCCATGAACTGCGCGCAGTCTGCGGATGGCAGTGAAAAGACCTAGCGCGCCGCCACCGGATGCTTCGATCAGCCGCGCATAGGCTCCGGCCAGCCCAGCAAGGTCACCCTTCGCCACATCGGTTACGATCAGGACTTCAGCCTGGTTGGCATAATCAAATGGACTGTCGAAGCATGACAGACGCGGCGTGATACCTAGTTCCGGAGCGCCGGAATGGACTACCGCGGCATCCCACTCGTGCCCGTCCTTCAAGGTTGCACTGGTCAACATGACGCCGTGTGCGCCGTCCAAAACCGTCTGAGCAAATGGCTTCATCGGATTGAGCCAGCGGCGATGGATGCCGACATCG
>JAFLDC010000134.1 GCA_017302775.1 Sphingomonadales bacterium | reverse complement strand
GGATCGGTGCGGGCTCTATCATTGGCTCTGGCACGGTATCAAACCGCGACCCTGACGGATCGCCCGGTCGGCCCTGCAGCGAAGGTGGGCGCGGCTATTCCTGCATTGCTGAACTGCGCATGGTGGAAACCATTGCAACTGGCGAGGCGCGGACACCGTTCCTGCGTCATGGTGATGTGGTGCGGATCGAAATGAAGGACGATCACGGGCACACCATCTTCGGGGCGATCGAACAACTGGTTACCCCGCTGCCCGTTTGACCGCTGCCTTCGCCGGGCGGACAATACCACCCAAAACGACAAGGGCCGGAGCGAGGTTGTCGCTCCGGCCCTTGCCTCTCGGTTCTGCAGGAACCTTACTTTGAGCCGGGCTTGGCCGAGAAGGCGTCGGCGATCGAACAGGCCGCCGGGCCAAGGATCACCACGAACAGCACGGGCAAGATGAACAGGATCAGCGGCACGGTCATGATCGCGGGCAGGCGCGCGGCTTTTTCCTCAGCGCGCATCATCCGTTCGTTGCGGAATTCGGCTGACAGCACGCGGAGGGCAGAGGCCAACGGCGTACCGTAGCGTTCGGTCTGGACCATCGTTGTCGTCACGCCCTTCACCGCCTCCAGATTGACGCGATAGGCCAGATTTTCAAATGCCTGGCGGCGCTCGCCCAGAAACGCGAGTTCGATCGCGGTCAGCGCGAATTCGTCACCCAGTTCGGGGTAGGCCCGGCCCAGTTCGCGCGCCACACGGTTGAACGACGCGTCCACAGTAAGCCCGGCCTCGGCGCAGATCACCAACAGGTCGAGTGCATCGGGCAGACCCTTACGGATCGCATCGGTACGCTTGGAAATCAGATTGGCCAGATAAATTTCCGGCCCCTTGTATCCGGCGCCAACCATGGCCGCGAAGGCCATCAGCTTTTTCATCCCGCCCCAGGTCGGGAAATAGTTGATGCCATAGATCATGAAGGCGGCGAGCCCACCCAGCACCACCGGAAGGATCATCCGGGCAAAGATCACCACCACCGCCAGTTCCTTGCGGCGGATGCCGGCCTGAACCAGCTTTTGCTGGATGACTTCCAGCTGACTCTGCTGAAGCACCTTCAGCGAGTTCAGCGTGTCCTTCATCTTGTCGGTGGTTTCGGTCTTGCGAACCAGGCTGGCGCGCTTCTTGGCGCTTTGCGTGACAATCCCGGCCTTGAGCTGCTCGCGCCGCTCGTTCAGCGCCTTGACGCGCTTTTGCATCGGATCGCGGATCGTGATCGCGGTGTAGATCGCGAACAGGACGGCGGCAGCAGCAAGGCCCGCGAGGATCGAACCGATCCACAGCACGTCGAAGCCAAGCAGCATTGGTCCGGGCGGGGTATTCATCATGGTTTTCGCTTTCCCTCGCTCAGATTTCGAAGCTGACCATTTTGGCCATGATGAAGGCGCCGATGCCCATCCAGGTCAGGCCGCCAAGCCCGGTTACGATCAGGCGGTCATCCGTGAAAAAGCCGCCCAGGTAATTGGGATTGATCCAGTAGATCATCGTGAAAACGATGAACGGCAGGGCCCCGACGATGTAGGCAGACGCTTTCGATTCCGAACTCATCGCCTTGATTTTGAGCTTCATTTGCGCGCGCTTGCGCAGCACATCGGCCAGGTTGGAGAGCGTTTCGGCGAGGTTGCCCCCGGTTTCGCGCTGGATCGCCAGGGTAATGCAGAAGAAGCTGAATTCAGGCGTATTCAGCCTGTCCGCCGTCTCCTGAAGGGCGTCCTCCATCGTCTTGCCGATCTTCATGCGTTCGGTCACCAGCTTGAATTCCTCGCCGACCGGGCCGGGCACTTCGCTGGCCACAACCCCCAGCGTCTCGCTGACCGGAAGGCCCGAGCGCAGACCGCGAACCAACAGTTCGATGGCGTCGGGAAACTTGGTGGTGAAAGCATTGGTGCGCCGGCCGATGAAGAAGCCGACAACCATATGCGGGATACCCGCACCCAGCAGCAGGCCGATTCCCAGCGAGAGCGGTGCCGAGCCCGTCTTGAGGAACAGCACCAGCGCTACCGCCACGGCGATACCAACCGAGGCGTAGGCATATTGCGACAAGGTCCAGCCCTTGCCAGTGCGGTGCAGCCGCATGGCCAATGCAACGATGCGCGATTCTGATCCCGCAATCTTGTGCATCTGCGGTTTGCGCGCCGCCACTGCCTTGCGCAGTTGCGCCTCGACCTTGTCGTTGGTGCTTTCCGAATGGCGGTAGCGCAAGGCTTGCAGACGCCGTGCGCTTTCCTTGGCCGCAGACGGCCCGGACATCGCCAGGTAGCCCAGCACCATGAAGCTCATCAGGCCCACGGCAATCAGCAGGAGCTGGATCATGCTCATCGCTGCGTTACACCTTCCTTGGCGTCCAGTTCCGCGCCGATGGCGAAAGTCTGAACATAGGTTTCATCAGGCCGGAGCGGCTGCCTTGTCGGCTGCTTTCGGCTTCTTGCTGAGCATGCTCTTGAGATCGAACTTGCCGAGCAGGGAAGTCTTGGCCTTGGCCTTGTCGTCAAACACCTCGCCTTCGCCCACGCCCATCACCGCTTTGGCGATATCGCGGATGGCAACGCCGGCCTTGGCACCGCGGTTGGCGTCGGCAAAGGTCTGGCCGAGCCTGGCTGCATTTGTGGCGGCCTTGATGTCGTAAGGCACCGTGAAGCCGATTTTGCGCTCGATCGATGCTTCGAAATCAGCCTTGCTGATTTCGGCGACACCGGCCTGAACCTTGTTGGCGACCACGATCGGCTGAACATGGGCTGCATTGGTTTTGAGCCACGACAGGATCCGGATCGTATCGCGGGCCGAAGCCAGCGTCATTTCCGCCACCACCAGTGCGACATTCACGTCAGCCAGCACGTGCGGGAAATTGATCAGCATGTTGCGCGGCAGATCGATCACGGTCATTTCGAACGCCTGGCGGAACTCTTCCTCCAGCTGCACGAAGGCGGCGCCATCAGTCATCAGTGGCGTATTCATCGGCGCTTCGGCCGAAAGGATTGCCAAATTGTCGTTGGCGCGGATCATGGCCCGCTCGATAAACAGACCGTCGATCCGGCCGGGATTCTCGATCGCGTCGGTCAGTCCGCGCCCCGGTTCGAGATCGAGCGCCAGCGCGCCGGTGCCGAAGTGCACGTCAAGATCGAGCAGCGCCGTGGGCATCTTCTCATCAGCGCTGAACAGCCAGGCCAGGGATGTTGCCAGGGTCGAAGCGCCGACACCGCCGCGCGTGCCGATGATGGCGGTGGAGATGTGGCGTTTGGCTACTGCCGGATCGTGCGCCTTGGGATTGGCGAATACCGCTTGGGCTCCGGCCAGCGCATCGCGCACTTGCCCCGGCGACAGCGGCTTGAGCAGATAGTCGTGAATCCCGCTGGCGAGAAGGTCGCGGTAAAGCCGCACGTCATTGACCTGACCGACCGCGATCACCACCGTGCCGGGTTCGCAAACCTCGGCCAGGGCGTTGATGTCTGACAGCGGATCGCCGCTTTCCGACAGGTCGACCATCAGGATGTTGGGACTGGCCGAGATCGACAGGGATTGCACCGCGTTACGCAGCCCACCCTTGTTGCACTTCTCGGGCTGCCAGCCCATTTCGATTACGACGGGACGCAGCACATCAAGCGCGGCATCATCGCAGATGAAGGCGTTGAAGGCGTCACGATTGCCGGGCGCGCCGGGTTTCCAGGGGGCATTCATGGACTTACTTCCCTCCGCTCTGGCTCGATGTGTTCGACAGACCCTTTTCGCCGGTCGGGGCTGCTTCACGGTAAGCGTCGATCGCCTTGGTCGAGCTCATTACGGCGGTGCTACCCTTGCCCGAGGCGCCCTTCAGCAGGTGCTCGGGATCAGCGATCATCGCCGCCATGTTGGCATTGGAGGCGCAGCCGTAGTTTGAACTGGTGGCATTGCCGAGATTGGTTTCGCTCTTGGCCGACCAATCGGGGCAGCCCGGCACGGTAGCCGATGAGCGGGTAACGATCACGCGTACCGTTCCAGGGGCAACCGCACCGGCGGTAACCGGGGCGTCTTCGCTAACGAGAAGCCCGTGTCGCCCGGCCAATCCTTCTACTGCGCCACGCGCCGCACTGCTGCGCATCGGATCGTCAAGATAGACCCGATCGCCGTAACGCAGGTCAAGCGCTTCGAACCAGCCGGCCAGACGACGCTGTTCCGGGATCGAGACACCGCCGGGACCGGCATTGATGTCCAAGGTGTAATTGGTGCGGCTGACGACCGGCTGATGAACACTTTCCAGGCTGCGGTTGCCGGGCATTCCGCCGCAGCCGCTCAAAACCAGGACCAGCGAAGCCGAGAGGGCCGAAACGAATGCTTTGTTGGAAACGGGATTACGCATGGGTCTTCCTCTCTCGGATTACAGATCGAAGCCGGGGGTAGCGTCAGCGGCATCGGCGGACCGGCTGCGGCGCTTGTTCTTCTTGGCTTCCTTGTCACCGGCGCCGGGGCGCGGGTTCTGGAGCGGGGTTGGGATGTCGAGTTCCCCTACCTTCGGCGGCAGACCACTCTGATCCGGGGCAGCGGTCGGCAGCGGACGCGATGCGCCTGACTGGCCGGCATTTTCCTGGTTACCGAAGACCTGCTGCAACGTGTTGGGGTTGCGATGGCCGTCAGTCGGCAACTTGATGTCACTCGCATTGACCGGTTTCACCAGGTACGGTGTTACCACGATCACCAGCTCGGTTTCGCCACGGCGGAAGCTGGTCGATTTGAACAGCGCACCGACGATCGGCAGGTCGCCGGCACCCGGCAGCTTCTTGACCGTGTT
>JAFLDC010000133.1 GCA_017302775.1 Sphingomonadales bacterium | reverse complement strand
GCATATCCGCACGCTGTCCGATGCCGTCCACGGCTTTGCTGACATCGACAAGCTGGCCCGCGTGGTGCCGGTGGACGAGATCGCCGCCAACGGCCACAACCTCAACATCAGCCGCTATGTCCAGACCGGCGCGGATGCCGAGGCGGTCGATGTCGCGGCGGAAGTGGCCAAGCTGCAAGACCTGATTGCCAAGCGCAACGAGGCGGAAGCCGTGATGTTCGGCCACCTGCGTAGGCTCGGCTATGTGGAGTGAGTGGCGCACGGTCGCATTGTCGGATGTCGCTGATCTCTCGATGGGTGAGACGCTCCTATCGAAGAACCTTACCGGCGATGGCATCCCCGTGTTCTCCGCCAACACGGACGAAGGCCCATGGGGATACACGAGCAATAATCGTCGTCGCTTGCGCCGAGGGGACATCGTGATCGGGGCGAGAGGGTCGATTGGGTATCCGCGTCGCCCGAACTTCGATGCCTTCACCTGCACCCAGACCACAATCGCTGTGGAACCCGATCATGCGGTCGTAAACAGCGAATATCTCCATTACGCGCTTTGCGCAGCGGACATTCTCGGCATCGCCTCTCAACAGGCCGTGCCCATGCTGACCATTGGCGCATTGTCTCCATTGGAGATCACCCTTCCCAAGATCGACGAGCAGCGGCGGATCGCCGAGGTGCTGCGATCTGTGGATGAAGCGATTGCAGCGAATGAGGCTGCCTTGGCTTCCTGCCGGGGACTGGTAGGCAAGCTGGCACGAGACGTGACCGAAAGTTGCGAAGCCACCACAACCATGGCCAGTCTCGGAAAGATCGTGACAGGGCGGACGCCATCGCCAAAGCAAGCCGAACTGTGGGGTGGCGATCTGCCATTCGTGACACCGGGTGATCTGGTGGCAGGTAACATCTCGGTTTCTGATGCGTCGCGCACTCTTGTGGCGGACAGTGGCCATGGCGCTACCGTTCTGCCTGCCAACTCGGTTCTTGTGACGTGCATCGGTTCGACAGTCGGCAAGACCGCTATCGCCCGCGAACGGTGCGTAACAAACCAGCAGATCAACGCCATCTGCTGCCCGCCTCAAATCGCTGGCTTCGCCTATCTCGCCAGTGTCGCAGCCTATGACACGATTGTCGCACACGCCGGGAAGCAGGCCGTTCCGATCATCAACAAGAGCACCTTCTCCGCAATCGAGGTTCCCGCCTTGAGCCAAGCGGATATGATCGAGATCAGCGCGATGGTGGATGCCATCGACGGTGAGATCGTGGCGGCGCAGACTTCACTGGAAACCCTTCATCGCACGAAGGCCAACCTCATGTCCGACCTGCTCTCCGGTCGCGTGCGGGTGCCCGCGTGAGCGAGTATCGCCTTGCCGAGAAGCCCGCGCTCGATGCGCTGGCGGCGATGGGCTGGCAGGCGCTGTCGCCAGCCGCCGCCTTGGTGATGCGGGTGGAAGAAAACAGGGTCATCCTGAAACCCGTGCTGATTGCGGCGCTGCGCGACCTCAACGGTATAGGCGAGGCCGACGCCGAGGCGATCTATGCCGACCTTGCCACCCTGTCCGACAATGAGGACTGGCAGCGCAAGCTGCGCGGCGGCTATTCTCGCCGCCTGACCGGCGAAAACCGCGACAGCCCGATCACGCTGATCGACTTCAAGAACCCCGCCCGCAACCAGTTCCACGTCACCCGACAGTTTCGCGTCGCCGCACAACGCCCGCGCATCCCCGACGTGGTGCTGTTCGTGAACGGCATCCCGCTGGTGGTGATCGAGGCCAAGTCGCCGCTGAAAGCCACGGCGCGGGCCGAAGAAGCCTTCGAGCAGATCAAGCAGTATGAGCGCGACATTCCGCGCCTGTTCGCGCCCAACGCCTTCAACATCGTCACCGATGGCATGGCGACGCTCTATGGCGCGACCGGCAGCCCGGCGCAGTTCTATGCCCCGTGGCCCGAGCGCACCCGTGCCGACTTCCTCGACGACCTGTCGAAAGACCTGTGGTGCCTGTGCGAGCCGTCGCGCCTGCTCGACCTGCTGGCGCATTTCATCGTGTTCGAGGTGGACCCGGAGACGGGCCGCAAGATCAAGAAGGTCTGCCGCTATCAGCAGTTCCGCGCCGTCAACAAGGCCGTGCAACGGGTTGCAGCGGGCGAGCACCGCAAGGGGCTGATCTGGCACACGCAGGGTTCGGGCAAGAGCCTGACCATGGTGTTCCTCGCGCTCAAGCTCAAGACCCACCTGACGCTCGACGCACCCAGCCTTGCCAATCCCAATATCCTCGTGCTGACCGACCGGATCGACCTCGACGATCAGATCAGCAAGACCTTCGTCGCTTGCGGCCTGCCCAACCCGGCGCAATGCGGATCAGTGGCGGCACTGCGCGAGGCGGTGAACCGGGGCGGCAATGGCCAGATACTGCTCTCCACCATCTTCAAGTTCGCCGGATCGAAGGAGGCCATCCCCAACTCGGCCAACTGGATCGTGCTGGTGGACGAGTGCCACCGCACGCAGGAGAAGGACTTGGGCGCGTTCCTGCAAGCGACGCTGCCAGATGCCCATTTCTACGGCTTCACCGGCACACCGATCAAATCGACCGACAAGGACACCTACGCCCGGTTCAGCGTGGCCGGGGAAGGCTACCTCGACAAATATGGTATCGACGATGCCGTGCGCGACGGGGCGACCGTGCCGATCCTCTATGAAGGCCGCAAAGCCGACTGGTCGATCAACGAAGCCGAGATCGACATCCTGTTTGACCGCTGGTTTGTCGATCTGCCTGATGACAAGCGCGAGGAACTGAAACGCAAGGGCCTGACGCTGGCCACCATCGCCAAGCACCCCGAACGCATCCGCCTGATCGCGCTCGACATCTGGGAGCATTTCAAGGCGGTGTGCCAGCCTGACGGCTTCAAAGCGCAAATCGTGGTAGTGGATCGCGAGGCGGTGATCCTCTACCGCGCTGCGCTGTCCGGCGTGATCGCCGCCGATCTGGTGCGCGGCGGCATGGATGCCGATACGGCGCAGACCGACGCCAACGCGATGATCGCCTGCGTCTATTCCAAGAGCCAAGAGGACAACAAGCCCAGCGAAAACCCCGAGGTGCAGGCACTGCGCGACGGGCTGGAAGCGTTCTATCTCGACGCCGAGGGCGAGAAGGAAGCCAAGAAGCGGTTCAAGGCATACGGCGCGCAGCCCAGCTTCCTGATCGTCTGCGACAAGCTGCTGACCGGGTTCGACGCGCCCATCGAGCATGTCATGTATCTCGACAAGCCACTCAAGGAGCACAACCTGCTCCAAGCCATCGCCCGGACCAACCGGACCTGTTCGATCAAGCTCCCCGATGGCGGCGAGATCGCTAAGCCCAATGGCCGGATCGTCGATTACATCGGCGTCACCAACCATCTCGACGAGGCGCTCAATTCCTACCGTGCAGACGACGTGGAGAACGCGCTGAGCGACATCGCCGTGCTGCGCAACGACCTCAAGGAAGCCCATGCCCGCTACCGGGCGCAGAAGCGCGCCATGGGTCTGGAGGGCATGGACGAGAAGGCTGCCGCCTATGCCGCCGCCAAGATCGCCGCTGATGGCCGCGAGGATGAGTGGTTCGACCTCCAGCGCCTGACCCGAACCTTCATCAAGGTTTATGGCGATCTCTCGCCCGATCCTGCCATCCTGGACTTTACCGCCGAGGTGAAATGGGCGGCGGCGTTCCTGCGCCTTGCCACGCAGGCCATCGCCAAGGACGAAAGTCTCGACCACCGGAGCTACTCGGGCAAGATCAGGGACATGCTAGAAGAGCACGTCCACGTTACCGGCCTGTCCACGACGATCCGGCTGCGTAACATCACCGATCCTGAGTTTGCGGGCGACTTCGAAACGGACGAGAAGTCCGAGGCCGAGTTGCAGGAGGCGTTCGTGCGCAAGTCCGCCGAGCTTCGCCGCGTTACCCGCGAACTGGTGGACAAGAACCCGGCGCAGTATGGCCGGTTCTCTGAACGGGTGCTGGAGATCATCCGCCGCTTCGAGGCTGGCCAGATCGCTGCCGCTGATGGATTGGCTGACTTCGAGGGCTTGACCGGTGACATTCAGGCCGAACAGGGCGCGCACGCCGAGCTTGGCATGGACGAGAACGCCTTCTCGATCCTGCGCATCATGGAAGCCATCGCCCCGGACACCGCACACAAGACCTTGCAGGCCGCCGCCATCGCCATCGGTGCGGTCTATGCCGATGCCGCCGCGACGCAGCCCGCCTTCGCGCACATGGAAGCCTACCTGCGCAGCCTACGCCAGCAGGTTCGCCGTATCCTGACCGACCGCGGCATCGGCGAGACCAAGGCCATCCGCGAGAAGGTCGAGGAGTTCGCCGTCAACGCCTACGGTGGTGGGCACTGATGCCGACGCTCCAGATTGGCCGGGCCGAGATCGTCTACGAGCTTCGCCGCAGTGCTTGCGCCACCGAGCGGCGCATCACCGTCACCCCCGGCCATGTCGAGGTGATGGCGCTCACCACGGACGGCGACGACGACATTGCGGGCTTCCTCGACCGCAAGCGCCAGTGGCTGTTCAACACCATGCGCGACATGGAGCGGATCACCGCCAGCCGCCATGCCGTGCCTCGGTTCATGACCGGATCGAAGATACCCTATCGCGGACGCAAGATGCCGCTCACCGTCCGCCGCACCGATGCAGAGCGGGCGAACGTCACCTACCGCAACGGCTTTATCGTCGATCTACCGCACTGGACCGGCGACGATCCCGATCAGCTTGTCGCCAGCGAGTTGAAGCACTGGCTCAAGCAGCGCGCCCGGCGCGACGTGAACGAGATCGCGGCTGATCTCGGCAAGAAGCATGGACTGACGCCCCGCTCCATCCGCGTCGCCGATTTCGCCCATGGCTGGGGATCATGCGGCCCGGAAGGCAACGTACTCATAAACTGGCACCTGATCTTCGCGCCCCGCAAGGTGTTGGAATACGTGGTGGCGCACGAACTGGCCCACCTGCGCCATAGGTCGCATGGGGCGGAGTTTTGGCAATTCGTCGGCTCGCTGGCCCCGGGCTGGGAGGCGATGAAGGCGTGGCTGGAAAAGCATCAATCTGGACTGTCAGGCGATTTTCTGCGCGGGCCGTGAGCGGATGGCCGAAAATTGAATGGGCTGAGCACGTATCGTTGGGGTGAGGAAATTGCATGAGCGAAGCACGACTTGAGATCAATCTCGGCCCCGATATTGCGCCAGTTATCCTGAAAAGCTGGGAAGCAGCGGAGAAATGGCTGGGTGAGGAAGACGCCGCATGGAATTGGCTTTCACCGAATAGTCATAACCCCGCCTCGGTTGGTGAAGTCGTTCAGGAGCGTTTGAGATGGCTTCGGCAGACGTTTCAGAACCACCGATCTGGTGATCAGCGCCTCGACGGGGTTCAGGGTGCGTTTGAACAGGTTTTCAATGCTTCCAATGGGCCGGTATTCCCGTCGCAATCCGCAAGAGGAAACCAGATACAGGAGCTTCGGCAGTCATGCGGTGACGATGGTGCCGCCGCTGCTTATGCCTTTTCTCTCGGACGCATGACGCTTGGAAGTGCAGGTAATCACAACCAATTGAGGGCAATACTGTTGTCTGCTTTTCCGGCGTTCGACACAGCCGCAGACCTCTCCGACCGACTATCGAAAGAACGGGCGAACCTTCGAGCAATTCATCGCAATACCCTGAGTGACCTCCAGACCTTCGAAAGCCGACGAGAAAGCGAGTGGAAGACCCTTCTCAAGCGCGCCTCTCGTTTTGGGATCAAGCAACTGCGGGTAGGACGCACTGCTTGGAAGGGGCAGCAGTCTGCCTTGAACAAGCAGCAGATGGAAGCCATCGCCGATATTAACAGTGTGAAGAACGCCTATGAGGAGTCGATGCGGCTTCTTGGGCCAGTGCGATACTGGACCCAGAAAGCGAAGACGCATGGGAAATCGGAGTTCTGGGCGGTTGTCCGCCTTTGTGTCTATTTCCCTATTGCGCTCGGTCTGCTCGGGTGGGCGTTTTACGAGGCGTTCTCACTGCTTCTGAATGGGAACCCGTTGAAGCCCAATACCCCTCTCCCGCAAGCCACCTACTTCGTCGTGTCCGGCGGACTGCTCCTAGCCAGTACGTTTGCGTTCTGGATTGGCCGACTGCTTACCAAACTGTACCTCAGCGAGCATCATCTCCGAATTGACGCACACGAGAGGGCCGTGATGACCACGACCTACCTTGCGCTGATCCGTAGCGGCGCTGCCAGTGAAGCTGAGCGACCGATAATCCTGGAAGCACTCTTCCGACAATCCGCAGACGGCATCGTAAAAGATGACGGCCCCGGAGACTTGAACCTTGGCGCTATCTTGTCGCGGGCAGCCGTAAAATAATTGGTCGGTTCTTCTGTTCAAAGGCCCGGCTTTCCGGTACGCATCACCGGTACATAATTTGCTACACAAGCCGTATGTGAATGGCGGATTTCGTAGGTTTTTGGTGAAAGATTGAAGGCAGCAACTTCTCCCACCCTGTCCGCCAGACTGGCCAGGCGTGGTTAATCCTGTCGTAACCATGATCGGTCGGGCGGATCAGTTTACCCCGCCGGAAGCGACGATATCCGCGGAGTTTTATGCTCTGCAGCCTGAGGACTATTTCCCCGAAAGGTAAACGACGGACCCGGAATCCGGGTTTGCCGCCGGTCTTTGCTTACCAATTGGAAAGATTCGGGCGCATAGATGGGCCCATGCAACGCCACTCTCATTTCTCCTCTCGATTGCCAAACAGTTCGGCCGGTTCCCGGGGGCAGGTTCGCGCGGCTTTGTCATTGCGGTGCGAAGTGCGCCAGGGCACCCGGCCCTGGAAGCCGGTGGTTCTGGATGACCTTTCCGTCACAGGCTTTCGTATTTCGGGTCTGTCGAGCCCTGATTTTGCCAAGACGCTCTCGATTCGCATCCCCGGCATGCAACTGCTGACCGCCCGGCTTTGCTGGAGCGCAGGACCGACTGTCGGTTGCGAATTCAGCACGCCATTGCACGTTGCGGTGTTTGACCACATCGTCCGTCAGACCCGCGGTTACTAACCCGGTCAGATGTGCAGCGCGCGTCCATAGGCGGCGAGGACGCTTTCGTGCATCATTTCTGACAGCGTCGGGTGCGGGAAGACTGTTTCCATGAGTTCGTGCTCGGTGGTCTCCGTTTGCATGGCGATGGCGTAGCCTTGGATGAGCTCCGTCACTTCGGCGCCGATCATGTGC
>JAFLDC010000132.1 GCA_017302775.1 Sphingomonadales bacterium | reverse complement strand
CGGTGCAGATGCGCAAGCAAGACCGTGAGCGCGCCAAGCGCCGCGAACGCGAGGAGTTCTAAGCAATGGCCCGCGCATTTTTCCGCCGCCGCAAGTCCTGCCCGTTTTCGGGCAAGAACGCCCCTGTGATCGACTACAAGGATACGCGTCTGCTGCAGGGCTATATGTCCGAACGCGGCAAGATCGTTCCGTCGCGCATCACCGCCGTTTCCGCCAAGAAGCAGCGTGAGCTGGGCCAGGCGATCAAGCGTGCCCGTCACCTGGGCCTGCTGCCCTACCTCGTCAAGTAAGGGAGAGACGACATGGAAATCATCCTCCTCGAACGGATCGAGAAGCTTGGCACCATTGGCGACGTCGTCAACGTGAAGGACGGCTACGCCCGTAACTTCCTGCTGCCCAACAAGAAGGCGCTGCGCGCCAACGAAGCCAACCGCAAGGTGTTTGAAGCCAACCGCGACAAGATCGAGGCTGACAACGCCAACCGCCGCAGCGAAGCCGAAGCCCATTCGGTCAACGTCGAAGGCAAGAGCGTGGTTCTGATCCGCGCCTCATCGAACGCCGGCCAGCTGTATGGTTCGGTTTCGGTGCGCGACATCGTTGATGCCCTCAACGCCGATGGCGCTGGTATCACCAAGTCGATGGTCGTACTGGAACGCCCGATCAAGACGATCGGCGTGTTCGATGTGAAGGTTACGCTGCACCCGGAAGTGATCGTTTCGGTCAAGGTCAACGTAGCCCGGTCGCCGGACGAAGCCGAACAGCAGGCGCAGGGCGTTGACGTGATCAAGGCCATGTTCGAAGACGATGTTGCCGAGGCTGCTGCTGCAGCGGGCGACTTCGAAGCTGGCAACGGTGAAATGACCGAAGAAGAAGCGGCCCGCGCCGATGCAGCCCCGGCCGCCGACGAGGGCGAGGAAGAAACCGAAGCATAAGCGCTCCGGAATATTCCAAACCGATCAGGGGGTGCTTCGGCGCCCCCTTTTCGTTGCTGCAATTGAAATGTCACGCCAGCGTGGTTATAGGCCCGCGATGGAAAAGACAGAAACGCACATCGCGGAATTGGTCCGCATTTACGAAACCGCCGTCGCCACACTGCAGAGCGACATTGCCAAGTTCGCGGCAGACGGCACTCTTCCCCCAGCTTCCCGGCGCGCAGACAGGGCCTGGTGTTACCCCGAAATCCGGGTTCGCTATCATGGCGTTGAAACCCGGCCGGACTATCGCCGGTCATTCGGTCGTCTCTCGCAGGAAGGCACCTACGTTACCACCGTCACCCGCCCCGCGTTGTTTGCCGATTACCTCAGTGAACAACTCGGACTGCTGAAAGACGATTACGCGATCGAGATCGAGGTCGGGCCGTCCGATCAGGAAATTCCGTTTCCTTATGTAATTGACGCCAGTTCGGGCCTGGGCAGCACCAGCCCGCAGGAGCTTGCGCGGCATTTCCCCACCACGGAACTGGCGCTGATTGGTGACGAGCTGGCCGATGGCCTGCAGGTCGAGAGCGCGGATGACACCATACCGCTGGCCTTGTTCGACGGGCTCCGTACCGATTTCAGCCTGGCACGCCTGGCCCACTATACCGGCACCCGGATCGAGGATTTTCAGCGTTTCATCCTGTTCACCAACTATCACCGCTATGTCGATGAATTTGTTGACTGGGCCGGTGGACAGCTTGGCAAAGACGGCAATGTGGCGCTGACTGGCGCCGGGGGACTACAACTCGATGCACCGGTCGCCAACGCGCGTGACCGGCTTTCCGACACAGCCTGGCGACGGCACCAGATGCCGGCTTATCATCTGGTTCGTGAAGACAAGACCGGCATCACCCTGGTCAACATTGGCGTCGGCCCTTCCAACGCCAAGACGATCTGCGATCACCTTGCTGTTCTGCGGCCTGAAGCCTGGCTGATGATCGGCCACTGCGGCGGCCTGCGCGATACCCAGCGGATCGGTGACTATGTGCTGGCGCACGCCTATCTGCGCGACGATCATGTGCTGGATGGCGTTCTGCCACCGGAGATCCCCATCCCCGCGATTGCCGAGGTTCAGATCGCGCTGGCCCAAGCCGCCGAACAGGTCAGCGGTGATAGCGGCGCGAACCTCAAAAAACGGATGCGCACCGGTACGGTCGCCACTACCGATGACCGCAACTGGGAGCTTCAGTTCACGCAGTCAGCAACCCGGCTCTCGCTCAGCCGGGCGATCGGCATCGATATGGAAAGCGCGACCATTGCGGCGCAAGGGTATCGCTTCCGTGTGCCCTACGGCACGCTGCTGTGCGTCTCGGACAAGCCACTGCACGGTGAAATCAAGCTGCCAGGCCAGGCCAACCGGTTCTATGAAGAGGCGATTGCCGCACATCTCAAGATCGGCACCACCGCCTGCGATCTCTTGCGTTCCGAAGGGGCCCGCCTGCACAGCCGCAAGCTGCGCGCATTCCACGAACCGCCTTTCAGATAAGGAAATCGCGGATCGCCCGGCCCAGATCGGGTTTGGTCACGCAGCTCATATGCGTGCCGGGGATGATCCGGTGCGTCGCATCGGGCAAGGCTGCGGTCAGCGCGGCGGGATCGCCGTTGTCGCGGTCCTCGTCTCCGCAAATGACCGCGGTCGGCATGGTCACGGCGGCCAGTTCGGCCGGTAGGGTATCGGCAAAAGTGCCAAGCAGATGGCGCGCGGCAATGCGATCAACCTTCATGCTGTTCATGAACTGAACGGTGTAATAGGCTGGATCGCCTTGCTTCACCGCAGCGAAGCGGTCGATCGCGTCAATGAAGAACGCTTGGCGGCCGGTCCACCCGGCCAGCCCTTCCAGCCCCATTCCGCCCAGTACCAGGCGGCTTGGCCGCAGCCCGCCAACGATCGCCCTGACCGCCGTGCGTGAACCCAGCGAAAAGCCGCATAGATCATAGCCAGACAGGCCGAGATATCGCACCAGCGCCGCCAGATCGCGCGCCAGAACGTCGGCGGGATAGGCAGATGCATCGTGCGGCGCGGCGCTGTGCCCATGCGCGCGCAGATCGGGCATCAGACATTCAAATCCGGCCTCGGCCAGCGCGGCGGCATGGCCCCATTTGATCCAGTTCATCTCGGCGCTGGAAAACAATCCGTGGAGCAGGATCAGCGGTCGTCCCGAACCAGACGTCGGCCCCAGCCGGTGCAGGGCCAGCTGTGCTCCGCCAAAGCCGGGGTAGAATTCAGTCCGCACGCTCATTCCGGCACCGCCAGCCCGGCAGCGTGCCAGCGTTCGGCCACGCTTTTGGTGGTCGCTGTATAATGGCGCGGCAGATCGCCCGTATCGAGCCAGGCTGCGTGCATCGATTCGCTGCCGGCATGCGCGACCGGCTTGAAGCGCGAAGGATCGTCAAAGCTGCCCACGGTGATGTCGGGCTCGCCTTTGCCATCGGCGAAATGAAAGCCCAGCGGTGTGCC
The DNA here is from genome assembly GCA_017302775.1 of Sphingomonadales bacterium. The sequence goes on along the minus strand of JAFLDC010000132.1, from coordinate 3,842 downwards.
GCACCGCGCACAGAACGGCCGCCGCGCGATGGGAGAGCTGACATACCAATCGGGTTCGCTGAGCCAGGTCAGCGCGCCGGACGCAACCTGCACAAAAGCCGCGGCAAAACCGCCGGTCGCCCTCTGGCACATCCGGCAATGGCACAGGTAAGCCGCGTCGCTGGCGATCTCGACTGAATAGCGCACGCGGCCACATTGGCAGCCGCCGGTCATGGTGTGGGTCATGGCGTCCTATTGTCGAATACTTCGACCTCTCTAGTGAATTGTGACCTTCCGATAACCTGATACCGGCTGAGGTGCGGTAGCAGTACGAATCTCTCTGCCTTCGGCGTGTCAAATATCCGGGCGGAAGTTGAACCCCAACCAGTGGGTATAGCATCGCAAACTTCGTGCGCGTCAAACCATCGGATTACGTGATTTGCGACAGCTGAAAGTCCAAATCCGATCACTAGTTTCGGGCGGTCGATTTCCGCCAAAGTCCAATCAAGCAACTCCCGTCCTAGCTCAATCGCCTTCTTGTATGACCCGGATGGAAGTTCGCTCCAAGTCGGACTGCGAAACGGGATGAACTGAAATGAAAGTATCTTGTCGAGCGGCGTTGACGGAAAATACCTCGCTCGCAACAACTGGATCTGCTGCTGAAGCGGTGTGAACGAGACTCCGTCCGAACCCCACGGTTGATCGAAATAGGCGTTTGTCACATCAGAAAATGGTACATCCTGAGCAAGGTGAGAGTCTGACTTCCAATCGTAAATGTCAGTTCGACCGCCGCCGGGATTGAGACCGATAGTGACAATTTCTGGCTGGAACCGTGATGCCAGCCGTCCGTAAATGTATGTCCAGCCCTTATCGTGGCCATCTCTGACGTAGGCATCGTTGATCCAACGCTCCACGTCGGTTGGCGACGAGTTTGAGTGGATACGTCGCACTTCTCACCCCTTCTTCAGGTGCCGCCGCCCCAGCAACTCCGCGATCTGTACCGCGTTGAGCGCGGCGCCCTTGCGCAGGTTATCGGACACGCACCACAGCGACAGGCCATTCTCTACGGTCGGGTCTTCGCGCACGCGGCTGACGAAGGTGGCGCCATCGCCGACGCATTCCACGGGCGTCACGTATCCACCGTCCTCGCGCTTGTCGATCAGCATGACGCCGGGAGCTTCGCGCAAGACGTCCTGGGCCTGCTCGGCGCTGATCTCGTGCTCGAACTCCAGGTTGATCGCCTCGGAATGGCCGACGAACACCGGCACTCGCACGCAGGTTGCCGTCACCTTGATCTTGGCCCCCATGATCTTCTTGGTTTCGACCACCATCTTCCATTCTTCCTTGGTCGAACCATCATCCAGGAAGCTGTCGATATGCGGGATCACGTTGAAAGCGATTTGTTTGGTGAACTTCACCGGTTCGCTGGTATCGCCGACGAAGATGTTGCGGCTCTGCTCGAACAGTTCGTCCATGCCCTGCTTGCCGGCTCCGGAAACCGATTGATAGGTCGCCACGACCACCCGCTTTATCGTGGCGGCATCATGCAGCGGCTTGAGCGCGACGACCATCTGCGCAGTCGAACAGTTGGGGTTGGCGATGATCATCTTCGCCTTGTAGCCATCGATCGCATCGGGGTTCACTTCGGGCACGATCAGCGGCACATCCGGGTCCATGCGATAGAACGAGGAGTTGTCGATCACCACGCAGCCCGCCGCCGCGGCCTTGGGCGCATAGACCTTCGACACGTCCGACCCGGCGGAAAACAGCGCGATATCCCATCCGGTGAAATCGAAATGTTCGATATTGCGGACCTTGAGCATCTTGCCGGTCTCGCCAAATTCGATCTCGTCCCCGGTCGAGCGCGACGAGGCGACTGCGGCCAGTTCCTCGATCGGGAATTCCCGTTCGGCCAGGACGTTGAGCATCTCGCGCCCGACATTGCCGGTCGCCCCGACTACTACAACCCGGTAACCCATGTGCCTGTCTCCACTGGGCCGTCACCCCGGACTTGATCCGGGATCCTGCTTCCGGCCCCACGCCCCACGCAAGAGAACAAGCAAGCGGCCCGGTCAAGCCCGGGGTGACAAATTCGGGACTGTGCGCCCCGATCAGAGCCGCCAGCGGAAACGTCCGGTGGGCTTCCATGCCACCAGCATGTCTTCCTCGCGCGTGCCGCCGCCGATATTGTGGATCACCAGCGGGTTGCCGCTGGCCGCCACCCGATCGGACACGATCCCGGTATGCGGCAGACGGCCATCGATCAGCGTGGTGAACAGGTCGCCCGGTTGCCAGTCAGCTGCGCGGGCCGGGATCGGCAACCGGGCGGACTGACGGGTCCAGAAGGTTTCGAGATTAGGGACCCGGCGGTGATCGATGTTGCGGTCCGGCCGTTTTAGCCCCCAGCGCCGGGGATAGCGGGCAAAGGCGGTGGCCATGTCCTGATGGACCGCGCTTTGCAGATCGATCCGATGGGCATCCCGATAGGCCCGGATGATCACATCGGTACAGACGCCCTTGGCCCGCGGCACGTCCCCGCCCGGATAGGCGATCGCGGTATAGGCGGGATCATAGCTGAGTGTGACGCCGATCTGCCGCCGCGCGGCGGCAATCAGCGCGCGCGCCGCGGCACTGGCTGGCCGGACCTGCGCTGTGGCCGTGCCGCATCCGCCCAGCAACACAAGGGTGCCGCCCGCCAGCACCGCGCGGCGTGACCATCCGCTCATTGCGCAGGCTTCGCCGGCATGTGCTTGTCCAAAAAGGCGAAGATCGTGTTCCACAAATGCACGCCAACCTTCGGCCCGCCAACCCGGTGCGTGTAACCGGGATAGAGCATCATCTCGAACGGCACGGCCTGTGCCTGCATCCGGGAGATCAGCATCGAGCTGTTCTCGAACACGACATTGTCATCGGCCATACCGTGAATCAGCAGCAGCGGATCCGTGATCTTGCCGGCATCATCCAGCGCGTTGGCCTTGGCATAAACCTGCGGCACCTTGCCCGGATCACCAAGATAGCGCTCGGTATAATGGGTGTCATACAGTTCCCACTTGGTAACCGGCGCGCCCGAAATGCCTGCGGCGTAGAGCCCCGGATCGGCCTGCAGCATCTTGATCGTCATGTAGCCGCCATAGGACCAGCCATAGGTTGCGATCCGCGAACCATCGACCGTAGGCAAGCCTTTGAGGAACAGCGCCCCGGCCTTCTGGTCCTCCACTTCGACCGAACCCATCGCGTGATAGAGCGTGGAGGCGAACCGGACGCCGCGGTTTTCGCTGCCGCGGTTGTCGATCTGGAAGAAGATAAAGCCCTTTGCGACGATCGCCTGTTCCAGCGCCCCGCCCCACCCTTTGGTAACCGTCTGCGATGTCGGGCCACCATAGTGCTGGAAGAATACCGGATAGCGCTTGCCAGGCTCCATCACCGGGGTGGTCATGCGCCAGTGCAGTTCGCTGCCATCGGCCGCCGTGATCGTGCCAAAGGTCGGCTGGCGGTGGTTCGCCAGGAACGGTGCATAAGGATGCCTGGCGTCCAGCCGGTTCTCCTCGACCCAGGCCAGCCGCTTGCCCTTGGCATCGGCGATGTAGACCTGCGGCGGCTGGCTGGCGCTGGACCGCGTCACCAGCAGGGTCTGCCCGGCCTTGTCCATGCTGGCTGAATGGACCCAGCCCGGTTCCCCCAGTCGTTCGATCCGGTTCGGGTTCGCCAGATCAAGGGCATAGATATTGGGCGCCAGTACATCGTCACGGGTGGCGGTGAAGATCACCCGCCCTGCCTTTTCATCCACGCCGACCAGCCCGGTGACAACCCAATCACCCTTGGTCAGTTGCAGCCACTGGCTGTCGTGATGGCGATTGGGCCGG
>JAFLDC010000131.1 GCA_017302775.1 Sphingomonadales bacterium | reverse complement strand
GGGCCTGGGCCTGCGGGTCGTCCGGGTTGAGTGTGGTGGTGAGGGTGGGGGCGCTCATCCATTCGCCCCAATCAGTTCGCGCCCGATCAGCATGCGTCTGATCTCATTCGTCCCCGCGCCGATATCGAGCAGTTTGGCATCGCGCAGGTAACGCTCCACCGGCCAGTCCTTGGTATAGCCCGCTCCGCCCAGCGCCTGGACGGCCTCTCCCGCTACCTTGAAGGCATTTTCGGATGCCAGCAGGATCGCGCCCGCTGCGTCGAAGCGGGTGGTTTGCCCGGCATCGCAGCTCTTGGCGACGGCATAGGTATAGGCCCGGGCCGATTGCAGCGCGACGTACATGTCCGCCACCTTGGCCTGCATCAGCTGGAACGCGCCGATCGGTTGGCCGAACTGCTTGCGCTCGCGCAGGTACGGAATGACCACATCGAGGCAGGCCTGCATGATGCCCAGTTGCAGCCCGGCCAGCACCACGCGCTCGTAATCCAACCCGCTCATCAGCACGCCCACGCCGCCGTGCAGCGGGCCCATGATCCGTTCTTCGGGAATGAAGCAATCGTTGAACACCAGTTCGGCAGTAGGGCTGCCGCGCATCCCCATCTTGTCGATCTTCTGGCCGATGGAGAAGCCCTCGTCATCCTTTTCGATCAGGAAGGCGGTGATCCCACGCGATCCGGCTTCTGGCGCGGTCTTGGCATAGACCACCAGGGTATCGGCATAGCTGGCGTTGGTGATCCAGAACTTGGTGCCATTCAGGACATAGCCGCCTTGCACGCCATCGGCCTTGAGCTTCATCGAAACCACGTCCGATCCGGCACTGGCCTCGCTCATCGCCAGCGAGCCGACATGTTCGCCGCTGACCAGTTTGGGCAGGTACTGCGCCTTCTGCTCATCATTGCCCCAGCGGCGGATCTGGTTGACGCAGAGGTTGCTGTGGGCACCGTACGAAAGCCCGATCGAGGCGCTGGCCCGGCTGACCTCCTCCACTGCGATGACATGGTCGAGATAGCCGAGGCCAAGTCCGCCCCATTCTTCTTCTACGGTGATCCCATGCAATCCCAGCTCGCCCATTGCCTGCCACAGTTCGGCACGGGGGAACCAGTCCTCCGCATCGACCCTTGCGGCTAACGGCGCGATCTTTTCGTCGGCAAAGCGACCGGCGGCATCGCGTATCATCCGGGCAGATTCAGGCAGATCGAAATCGAAATCGGGCGTCGCGCGCATGGAAACTCCTCTGTTCAGCCCAGCGCATAGCAAGGCATGCGCCGACCGCAAACCGGTTACAAGAGAAAGCACCTGACTTTCAAAACCCTGCCCCGTTCGGCCACGACGGAGCAGCCAGGCCCATCACTTTGAACAACAGGCCCATCTGCCCTTCGCCAACCAGACGCTCGGTCGCGCTCTGTAGCGCAGCGGCATGTTGCGGTGCGCGTTCCGCCAGGGTCGCTGCCCGCGCCTCGATCCCCAGGTTACGGAGCCAGCGGCCTTGCGGAACTGTCCCGAGCCACCTGCATCCGCGCGATTGCGCGATAGGGGCCAAGGTGGCGAAGTCGACATGTGCGGTCAGATCCGAATCGCCCGGGTTGACGAAGGGATCGACTTTCAGGTGATTGCGCACAGCCTGCAGGCTGGAGCCGTCACGGATCTGATCATGACCATAATCGATGAACAGGGCCGCGCCGCCTTGTTCGACCAGCCGCCCCGCAACTTCATAGACAGTCGCGGCGGCGCCCGGGCAGGTTTCTATGATCGTGCCGACGGGTGCCCCCCGCCTGGCTTCGGGCACGGCAGCGTCCATGGGCTGCGTTCCAGCAACGCAGATGAACCGGTCTACCCCCTCCGCGTCATCAGCCGGGATCACCATCCGTTCACGCCACCCGTCAGGAGTCTTGAGCAATTGGCGGACCGGCAGGGCATCAAGGAATTCGTTGGCGACCAGCAGGATCGGGCCATAGGGCGGAATCGTCGAAAGATCGTGATGCCACTGTGCTGTGGGAATCGCCGCGAGCTGGATATCCTTAAGTTCAGTTGAGGTTTCGACGAAATGAATCTCAGGCTCCAGGCCGTAGCGGCTGGCAACCCGCAGCGCGTCCTGCGCCAGTGTGCCGCGCCCTGGCCCCATTTCGACGTAGTGCACCGGCTCCTCGCGCCCGGCATTGATCCACATATCGGCCAGCCACAGCCCGATCAGCTCGCCAAACATCTGGCTGATTTCCGGCGCGGTAATGAAGTCTCCCGCAGTACCCAGGGGATCTTTCGAACCATAGTATCGGGCGTTGGATTCGCCCATGTAGTGCATCAGGCTGATCGGCCCAGTGTTCGCGATCAGCCGCCGAAAGACCACAGCCAGCGAGTCCAGGGAAGGCGCGCTGGCGTCTGGCGAGGGCCGATCGCTCATTGCGGTGTGGGGGTGCCGCTGTTCATTTCGGGGCGGAGCAATGCCCTGATCAAGAAAAAGAGCCCGACCGCGACCAACGGTATCGTCAGCCATTGGCCCATTGACAGGCCAGTCTGGCGAGCGAACTCCTGCAACTGTTCATCCGGCTCACGAAAATACTCGACGACGAACCGGCCGATCCCGATCCCGACCGTGAATATGCCGACCAGCAGACCCGGACGCCACCGGGCGCGCGTTTTCCAGAACAGCGGGATCAGAATCACCAATAGCAGCAGGCCTTCTATCAGGGCTTCGTAAAGCTGGCTGGGGTGGCGGGCGACGCCACTCGTCAGGCAGACCTGACGGACAGGATCATACTGCTGATCGCAAAAGACCATGGCCCAGGGTACATCTGGTCCGGCGGCGCGGCCCCACAACTCACCATTGACGAAATTGGCGAGGCGACCGAACAGCATGCCAAAGGGCACTGCGACCGCGATATAGTCGGCCACGCGCAGAAAGTTGAGCTTGTTGCGCCAACATACCCAGGCCATCGCCACGACCACCCCGACCAGTCCGCCGTGAAAGCTCATCCCACCTTTCCACAACTGGAGCAGCTGGGCGGGCTCGCTCCACAGGCTGGGTAGCCCGGTATTGCCGCCGGTATAGAACGTGGCATAGCCCAGCCGTCCGCCCAGGATAACGCCAAGCGTGCAATAGAAGAACAGATCATCGACGTGGCGCTGCGCCATCGGCGCGCCGGGGGCCTTGATCGCTTTCGAGGTATGCCAGTAGGCCAGCAAGATACCGGCGAGATAAGCCAGACTGTACCAGCGCAACGCAAAACTACCGATCGTGAAGACATCGGGGCTGAGGCCCAGATTCTTGAATTGAATCGGCCCACTGGCGGCGGCGGCCAGTGTTGCAAGCGATAGTGACAGCAAGTGCTTAACCCCTTAGATGATTTTGTGCCTGGTGGGCGGCGGACCGTTTGGTCCAATCCTCGCCCCCCGCTTGTGGCACAGAGCAGTCCGGGAAACAAACCCGGCAGATAACGTGGAGAGAAACCGGGTGGAGCGCGAATAGGGGCGCGGGCCGATCCGGGGCCGACATAAAAGAAGGATGCCGCATGCGCAGCGAACTCGACACCGCGCTTGATGATGTTGTTGCCCGTCTGACCGCCCCTGGCGGAATGCTCGAAACGATACCGTTCGAACGGTATGGCCGAGTCTTGCCAATGCTGAAGAATGCGCCGCCAACCCTGCCGGTTCTTTTTGAGATGTTTTGCGCTCAGCATGGCGATGCCGAATTTCTGGTCGATGGTGAAATCCGTTTGACCTTTGCTCAGACCTATGCCGCCGCGCGGGCTGTCGCGGGTGGGCTGATCGGTGGGCACGCAGTGAAGAAGGGGGACCGGATCGGAATCGCCGCGCGCAATTCCACCAACTGGATCATCGCTTATATGGCGGTGCTGATGGCAGGTGGCTGCGCGAGCTTGCTCAATGGTTGGTGGAGCGGCGAGGAAATGGCCGCGGGAATCAAACTGACCGGCTGTTCGATAGTGTTGGCCGACAAACAGCGCGCCGCCCGTATCGCCGAACTCGATGTCGATACCCGGGTGCTGCTGTTTGAGCATGACTGCGAATGGGAACGGGGCCTTGCCGCTCTGCTGGACAGGGGCGGGGATGCCGAAACGCCCCTGCCATCCCTGACGGGCGACGATCTGGCGACAATCCTCTACACATCAGGCTCAACCGGGCTCAGCAAGGGGGCATGGTCTGATCACCGCGCGGTGACCCAGGCGGTGTTCTCCTACGTGGCCCAGACCCTGACGATCCTGACGATGATGAACGAAAAGGGCGAGGCGCCTTCGGTTCAGCCATGCAGCCTGGTCAACGTACCGCTCTTCCACGTTACAGGCGAGGTCCCGTTGCTGCTTCAGTCGTTTGTGATCGGGCGCAAGCTGGTGCTGATTCCCAAATGGGATGCAGAAGAAGCGATGCGGCTTATCGAGCGCGAGAAGGTGACCTATTTCGTCGGTGTGCCGCTGATGAGCTATGAGATCGCAACGCACCCCAACCGCGGCAAATATGATCTGTCCAGCTGCGTTTCCTTTGCCGCCGGTGGCGCGCCGCGGCCGGTGGAGCATGTCCGCCGGATCAAGGATGCTTTGCCGCATGCCTTCCCGCTGCTGGGTTATGGGCTGACCGAAACCAACGCCGCGGGCTGTGGTAACCTCAATGAAAATTACCTGGCCAAACCCGGATCGACCGGAACTGCGACCAAGCCATTAATTGAAGTTGGTATTCTTGACGACGCCGGGCAGGTCCTTTCCGCCAACACCGTCGGCGAGGTGGCCTTCCGTTCGATCGTCAATTTCGGAGGCTATTGGGAAAATCCTGAAGCAACGGCAGAGGCGATCACTGCCGATGGCTGGTTCCGCACTGGTGACCTCGGCTATCTGGATGACGACGAATATTTGTTCATCGTCGACCGCAAGAAGGACATCATTATTCGCGGCGGCGAGAATATCACCTGTATCGAGGTGGAAGAAGCCATCTATGCGCATCCGGATGTCGCCGAAGCCAGCGTGTTTGGCATGCCCGACGAGCGTTTCGGCGAACAACCGACCGGCGTCTATCTGGTTGAGGAAGGCCGGACCTTATCCGAGGACGATCTGAAGGATTTTCTCAAACAGCGCATCGCTCCCTTCAAGGTGCCGGTGCGGCTATGGGAAGAGACAGAAAGTCTGCCCCGGCTCGGCACCGAAAAGGTTGACAAGCGAGCGCTGAAGGCCCGTTACCTGCCGGTGTGGCAAGCAGAGCAGACAATGGCCGGGTGAACGGGCACAGGATCGTTAACCAGCGCGCGGTAATTGATCGCCGCGCGCTGGCGGGGTCTATCGCGGATCTGGTCGACCGGCATGGTGCGGCCAAGGCCCGGCTTGCGGTCGTTGAGTTGCTGCGCGGTGCGCTTAGCGCCGGGCGTGAGGAGATAGCGCGCCGCTTGCTCGAAAAGCCGTCCGCCGGACACCTCTGTGCCGAGGCCCAGGCTTTTCTGGTCGATCAACTGGTCAGGCTGATTCACGATCATGTCGTTGCCGATGTCTATCCCTCGAGCAACCGTTCGACTGGAGAGCGGCTGACGATCATGGCAGTGGGCGGCTATGGCCGGGGCGAAATGGCGCCCCATTCGGACGTCGACATCGCCTTCATTACCCCGATCAAGCAGACTCCCTGGTGCGAGCAGGTGATCGAGGCAATGCTCTATTTCCTGTGGGACCTTGGGCTAAAGCTCGGTCATTCCAGTCGCTCGCTCGACGAGATGGTACGCATGGGGCGCAGCGACCTGACGATTCGCACCGCGATGCTGGAAGGGCGCTATGTCTGGGGCGACCAATCCCTGTTCGACGAGGCGCAGAGCCGGTTCTGGACAGATGTTGTCGCCGGGACTGAACGGCAGTTCGTGACGGAAAAACTGGTAGAACGCGGCGAGCGACACAAGCGATTGGGCGATAGTCGCTATGTGGTTGAACCGAATGTCAAAGAAGGCAAAGGCGGCCTTCGTGATCTGCATACGCTTTACTGGATCGGAAAATACATCCATCATGTACGTGATGCGTCCGAACTGGTGCGGGTCGGCCTGCTTAGTCCGGCTGAGTACCGAGCTTTCCGCCGCGCTGAGGATTTTTTCTGGGCGGTACGCTGTCATCTGCACACCATTACCGGGCGCGCGGAAGATCGTCTGACCTTTGATGTCCAGCGCGAGATCGCGGCGCGGATGCAGTTTGCCGACCGTCCGGGCAAGAGCGCGGTCGAACGCTTCATGCAGTACTTCTTTCTCCAGGCGAAGCGGGTGGGACACCTTACCGGGTTGTTCTTGGCGGAACTGGACGATCAATTCGCCAGGAAGCAGCCGCGGGGGTTGCTGGCGGGGTTTCGGGCGCGGCGCCGGATCGTCAAGGGCTATCCGGTATTCGGCGGACGAATCAGCGTGCCTTCCGACACCTGGTTTGCGGAGGATCCGGCCCGGTTGATCGAAATCTTCGTGGTGGCTGACGCAAATGGTCTGGAACTGCATCCCGACGCCATGCGGCTGGCGGTACGGGATGCGCGGCTGGTCGACCATGTTCGGGGCGATCCGCGCGCCAATGCACTCTTCCTTGATCTGCTAACCAGTCGCAACGATCCCGAAACGGCGCTGCGCTGGTTTAACGAAGCTGGCGTGTTTGGCCGGTTCATGCCTGATTTCGGCCGGGTCAACGCGCAGATGCAGTTTGACATGTATCATCACTACACGGTGGATGAGCACACGATCAGGGCGATCGGGTTGATGTCGCGGATCGAAAAGGGCGAGATGAAGGCCGACCATCCGCTTGCCACTGCAATCATTCACAAGATCGTCAACCGTCGGGCACTTTACGTCTCGATCCTGTTGCATGACATCGCCAAGGGTCGGCGCGGCGACCATTCAGTCCTGGGGGCGGAGGTCGCGCTCAAACTCGGGCCGCGGTTGGGTCTTTCGGCAGAGGAAACCGCACAGGTTTCGTGGTTGGTGCGCCATCACCTGCTGATGAGCGCGGTGGCCTTCAAGCGCGATCTGGCTGACTACAAGACCATCACGGATTTTGTGGCGCAGGTTCAGTCGATCGAACGTCTGCGCCTTCTCGCGATGCTCACCATTGTTGACATCCGGGCGGTGGGGCCAGGAGTCTGGAACGGGTGGAAGCGCCAGTTGATCCATGAACTGTATGAAGCCGCGGAAGAGCGGCTGGATCCAGCGCGGTCCGGTGTCCTCGTCCTCGCGGATGAGCGAGTCCGGCGGGCGCTCGTCGTAGATGTCGCGCTCCGGCTCGGGCTCCGGCTCGACCTCCTGCGGGTGCGTGGCCTCGGCCTGTCGCGCGAGCACCGCCAGGCCCT
>JAFLDC010000130.1 GCA_017302775.1 Sphingomonadales bacterium | reverse complement strand
GTCAAAGCTGAGCGCTCGGTAGGATTCCACATCGCCCAGGCTGAAGCGCGGATCGCCGTCTGACAGGATGGCCCCCAGGTCAGCCGACAGCGCCGATCCCGGCGTCGCGCGCAGACTGGCAAACAGGTTATTGATTGTCTGCTTGAACAGCGTCTCGCCTTCCTTGCGGTAACCCGGATCGGTAACCTGCGCAGTCAGCAGCTGAAGCTGCAATTCCATGTCGCGGGGAGTGGTGCCGGACACGGCGACAAATGTCTCATTGGTTGAACTGATGTTGGCGGAAACGGTCTTTCCGGCCAGCATCGTATCCAGGTCATCTTTGCTGTGTTTGCCAAGCCCGCCCAGGGCGAGCACCGAAACCATCCGGGTGGCCAGCGGCTGCTCGCGCGTTGCCAGCATCTCGCCGCCATCAACCGAAACCTGAATCAGCACCTGATCCTGCTTCAGTTCGGTCCGTTTCAGGTTAAGCCGGACGCCGTTGGCAAAGCGGATCGTGCGGATGCCCATCCTGGGTTCACGAACGTCGCTGACCACCTTCCCGGGCGGACCGAAATCGGTGTAGCCGAACGCCGCGCTGCTCTTTTGCTCCAGCGGCCGTAGCGGCGCCGCCATCGCCTCGGCCCAGGCCGATTGCAGGCCCTTGCCGCCGTTGAGCGGAGGGGTGCGGCCCTGAAAGCGCAGCAGCGGCGAATCCAGCGGCACCACCTCACGGCGCAAAGCTCCCAAGACTGCGTCGGGCGTAATCTCGGGTATGAATGCTTCCAGCCGTTTCAGCGAATTGGAAGGGGTATCGGGTACGCGATCATCGGTGACCAATGCCTGGGCAGCACCGAGCAATTGCGCATTGCTGCGGGTGGCTTCGCCTTTGGCGGCATTGGCGTTGGCCGCCCGGATCCCGGCAACCTGTTCGTCAATCTCGGCCTGGGTGAAGCCGAATGCCAGCGCACGGCGATATTCTATCCCGGCTTCAATCAGACCGCGGCGCCATTTCCCGTCAACGGTATCGATCGCCAGGTCGGTCGATCGGGCCTCTTTGAAGATGTCGCTGGTGCCGATGCTGGCGTTCCGGAACGGGGCGTTCGCCTCGCGCGTGCGGCGCAGCATGCGGCGGTTGATGATCGCATAGCCGACCTGCCGTAACAGGTTTTCCTTGCGTTGGGCCAGACTGTCGGGCTCGTCCATGTATGGTCCCTTGCGCGTCACCACGACCCGCTCGGACAAGGCCGGATCGATATAGACGTCGGCCTGCTCCTTGTCCTCGATCGCGATCGGGCCCGCCTTCGGCCGCGGCTCGGCCCGGGCGGCGCGCCACGATCCGAACCGGTCCTTGATCTTCGCCTCGACCTGATCGGGATCGAAGTCGCCGATTACGTAGAGCGTCGTATGTTCGGGCACATATTCCCGCGCCCAGAATGCCTTGAGGCCGGCCGCATCGGCCTTGGCCAGCGATTCGGCGGTACCGATCGGCATCCGGTTGGCGATTTTCGATCCCGGCACGACGAAATCGAGTTGGTCCTGGGCGTTGCGCAGGGCGAAGGTATTGCGATCGCGCATTTCGGCCTGGACCACACCGCGTTCACGTTCAACCGCGGCCGGGCTGAAGGTCAATTCGCTGGCCGTCTCGCGCATCAGCATCAGGGCGATGTCGAGCAGTTCGACGTCGTTGCGCGGCAGGTCCAGCATGTAGGTCGTCCGCTCGAACCCGGTGGAGGCATTGGTATCGGCACCGAAGGCCAGTCCGTGCCGTTCCAGCAGCTTGACCATTTCGCCTTCCGGCACCCTGGTGGAGCCGTTGAAAGCCATATGCTCGACATAGTGCGCATAGCCGCGTTCGGCATCGCTTTCGTCCAGCGAACCAGCATCGATCTGCATCCGCACCAGCGCCGTTCCCTTGGGCGTGGCGTTTTGGCGGATCACATAGCGCATGCCATTGGGCAGGCGGCCAAAGCGAAAGCCGGGATCGACCGGCACGTCGCTGGTCTCAAAAGCCCAGACCGGCTTTGGCGCGGCCGTGCTGGCAACGCCCTTGGCGCCGGGGGCGCAGGCGGACAGGGCCAGAGTGGAAATCGAAAGGACGAACAGCAGCTTGCGGTTTGGCATGAACCCTTGGTGGCCGATTGTCCGGGTGCGGGCAAGCTGTTCTTGGGACGCGTGCTATCCCGCAAAGCCGCCTTGCTCAAGGAACGCCAGTTCTTCCGCAGTGCTGGCCCGGCCAAGGCAAGCGTTGCGGTGCGGAAAGCGGCCGAAGCGGACAATGATATCGCGGTGCAGCGCTGCCCATTTGCTCCATTCGCTGCCACTGGCCGCATCCAGATCGGCGCATTTTGCCAGACACAGATCCTGATCGGCCAGCGCTTCGGAATGTTCGAGCGGCAGGTAGAAGAACACCCGCATCGCCGCATCGCAGGCCAGGTCATGCCCGGCCGCGATTGCCGCCAGCGCGAGCGACCGGGCCAGGGGATCGGTGGCAAAGGCATGAGCCGATCCGCGCCAGATGTTGCGCGGGAACTGATCGAGCAGGATCAGCAGCGCCAGCGCACCGTCGGCGGTATCACCCCAGCCAGCCATTTCGCCACGCGCCGCGGCATGGTGCGCCGCTTCAAACCGCCGGATAATCTCTGCGTCGAGCGCTGCATCCTTGGCAAACCATTTGGCCGGCCCAGCTGCGCGCCAGAAGGCCACTATTTCGTTGGCAGATGGCGTAGGCATTACTTCCCGCGCAGCTTGCGATGAGCGGAAAGATCGAACACTTCGCTGGGGCCGTTGTCGGTTTCCAGCAGGCCCAGCCGCCGGGCGACCTCCTGATAGGCTTCCTCTTCCCCACCCAGATCGCGGCGGAAGCGGTCCTTGTCGAGCTTTTCGCCGGTGGTCATGTCCCACAAGCGGCAACCATCGGGGCTGATTTCGTCGGCCAGGATGATCCGGCTGTAATCACCGTCCCACAGTCGTCCAAACTCCAGCTTGAAATCGACCAGCCGGATATTGATCGCGGCGAACATGCCCGACATGAAATCGTTGACCCGGATCGCCATGGCCGAGATGTCCTGCATCTCTTCGTTCGACGCCCAGCCAAAGCAGGCGATGTGCTCTTCTGCGATCATCGGATCGCCCAGCGCATCGTCCTTGTAGTAATATTCGATCAGGGTGTGCGGCAGCGGCTCACCCTCGGGAATGCCCAGCCGCTTTGAGATTGATCCCGCGGCAACATTGCGTACCACCACTTCAATCGGGACAATCTCGACCTGGCGAACCAGCTGCTCACGCATGTTGAGGCGCCGGATGAAATGGGTGGGAATGCCGATGTGGTTGAGCCGCGTGAAAACATATTCGCTGATGCGGTTGTTGATCACTCCCTTGCCGTTGATCGTACCCTTCTTCTGGGCGTTGAAGGCGGTGGCATCGTCCTTGAAATACTGGATGATCGTGCCGGGTTCAGGGCCTTCGTACAGGATCTTGGCCTTGCCTTCGTAGATCTGGCGGCGACGGGACATGCGCGGTCTTCCTTGAGCGAGAAACGGCAAACCCCGGCGGGTGCAAGTCGGTTGGGACTGGCGCTGCCGGGGCGGACTTTCGCGCCTTACGCGATTTGGCCGATGCGCGCAACGTGGGGCGACGCGGGGCCCGATTTGCACAGCCAACGCAGTGCGAAGCGATGGTACTTTTGAAGATAAGAAATTGAATTAAAACAACTATTTTGAAAACAGCCGTCAACTTTCGGATCGAGCGGCTGACGGCAACAATTGGGCACCGGCATTACCCGTCAATGATGCCGCCGACAATCTGACACGGCCGAGCCAAGTAGGAAAGCTGCAAGGAAGCCGCCCCGCTGCCCATTGCCTAGGGCTTGTTGAATGCGTCCGGCGCCGCGATCCGCACTTCGCGGAACATCTGCACCACACCGGCCAGAGTGGCGTCATCGATCTTGCCGTCCAGCGCCAGGTAGACCATGTCGATACAGAGCCTGCCATTGGCGGCCATCGCCGCGCGGGCGAACATCTTGTCGCGGTTCCATGCATTCGCCTTGGCCACATTGGCATTCGGATATTCGTAGCAGGCGCGCAGCTGAATGGTCTTGCAGCCGGTTCCCCCGGCACAGTGCGCCAGGGTCAGAAAGTACTCGCCCTTGTCATGGCGGAAAACCGGACCCAGCTCATTCGGAGTATCGGCAACCATCGGTTCGCCGATGCGGGTGAAGGCACCGGCCATGGATTTCGCATCGACGACATAACGCGCATCCTGCGCCGCGGCAGGAGCACTGATTGAGAGTGCGACGGCAAACGCGGCCAGCGCCGGTGATGATGTGACGATTGACCCCATGATGTCCTCCCGTTGGCACGCAGCGCGCGATTGCGCCGCCCGTCTGCCCGCAAGATCACACCGAAGCCCTTGAACCGGGAGTGAATGGCGCGCGGGTGCGAGGTCGTGCGCCATGCTCACGCCTGCAGGGCGGAGACGGCACTTGGCTAGGGCGGGACCGGTCTAGGTCCTATTCGGTGGCTGAAACGGTTCTGGCAAAGCTCCAGATTTCATCTGTGAGACAGTCCCCAAAAATGCTTACCGCCCGCCTCTCCCTGCGGAGAGGCGGGCGATCGCCGTTCCATGCCTGGCCGGGTCTATTTCCCGCCCAGCAAATTGGCCTTCCAGAACATCAGTTCTACCCAGAACTGGTAGTCGGCGTTTTCTTTCTTCGCGAAGCCGTGGCCTTCGTTCATGCCCACCAGGTGCCAGGCGGTGCGGCCCTTGGCGCGAACCGCGGCGACGGCCTGGTCGGCTTCGCTTTTGGGGACGCGCGGATCGTTTGCGCCGGTCACCACCAGCAGCGGGATCGAGAGCTGGTCGATCTTGGTCAGCGGCGAGATTTCCATCAGCTTGGCGCGCTGCTTGGGGTCGCGCTCGTCGCCGTATTCGACCCGGCGCAAGTCGCGGCGATAGCTTTGCGTGTTTTCCAGGAAGGTGACGAAATTGCTGATCGCCACGATGCAATCCGCTGCCTTGAAGCGTCCGCCATAACGGATCGCGGTGGCATAGCACATGTAACCGCCATAGGATCCACCCTGAACGGCGATCCGGTCTTTGTCGATCCCGGCGTCACCTTCCAGCCGATCGAGGAACGCGCCGATGTCCTTCACGGAATTTTCACGCAGGAACGGCCCGTTATCGAGGCTGACGAAGCGCTTGCCGAACCCGGTGGAGCCGCGCACGTTGGGATAGAACACCGCCACGCCCAGTTCGTTGAGCAGGTAATTGGTGCGGCCGCGAAAGCCCGGGGTGGACTGCCCTTCGGGGCCGCCGTGGATATTGACGATCAGCGGGCGCTTGCCGGGGAACTTGGCAGGGTCGGGACGATAGAGGAAACCGCTGACCAGTTCGCCATCAAAGCTCTTCACCTCGACAAATTCCGGTTCGACGTTGGCGGCGGGATCAAGCCCGCCGGTTTCGCTCATCGTCCAGCGGGTGACGGCCAGCGTTTGCGGATCAACCGAATAGGCATCGGCCGGCACCTTGGCCGAAGAGACCGTCAGCCCGATCGTGCCCCATGGTGCGATCTTGATCCCGCCGATCGTACCCTTGGGCAGGCCGCTCACTTCGCGAACCGAACCGCTTTTCGGGTCCATCAGCTTGAGTTTGAATATGCCTGCCTCGTTGATGGTGTAGGCGATGAAGCTGCCATCGTCGGCGATGTCGAAGGTTTCCACGTCCCACTTCGGCTCGGGGCTTTTGGGGGTGAACTTGCCGGTTTTGGGATCGAGCGTGCCGAGCCGCTGGAAATCGCCGCCTTCATCACTGGTCACCCACAGCGTGCCATCGGGCGCAATCCGACCGCCGCCATAAGCGATCGTCTTCTTGTGATCGCCGATCGGGGTCATCGCCCCGCTGGCCAGATCAAGCCAATAGAGGTCAGTCTTGGTCACCGAGACATAGTTGGCCACGACCACCGCCGTGTTGTCCGGCATGAACCCGGCGACGCCCCAGCCGCCGCCCTTTACTTCCTTGATCATCCGGCTGCTTGCCGGATCGCGCGGGTCCATGATGTAGAGATCATTGTCGGCCCCGTTGCGGCGGGTCGAGCTGAAGGCGATCCATTTGCCGTCCTGGCTGACCGCGTTCAGCCCGTTGCGGCTCTTGCCATCGGTCAACAGGGTCAGCCTGCCGTTTTTAAGGGTGTAGAGCTGATAAAATTCGTTGCCGCCCTTGTCCTTGCTGACCACCAGCGTGCCATCGCCGGGCAGATAAGTGCCGCTCAGCGGTTCCGGCTCGAAACTGATTTGGCTGCGGGCCATGCCCGGCGCCTTGACGCTGTGCAGCTGCGCGACATTGGCGAAGCGGGTTGAAATCAGCATGGCGCGCGTCACCGGATCCCAGTCGACAAACGCAGCGGTGCGAAATTCCATGTAAGGGCGCGTCGCTTCGACCAGATCCATCGGAACGGCCGGAATTCCGTCCGCCTCCAGCGCGGCGGGCTTTGCGGCAACTGGAGCCGGGGCTGGAGCCGGGGCGGCCGGCTGAGCCTGAGCGGCAGCCGGCAGAGTCAGGGCGGTAAGAGCAAGCAACAGATGGCGCACGGGCAGTCCCCTTTTGTAATAAGGCCGTGCCATGTTGTGCCGCTGCGGGCCTGCAACGGCAACCGCTCAATCGACGAAACGCCGATGCGGGCGGGCCAAGGCAGGGGCCGCTGCCGGGGGCATGGGGCTGCTAGTGCCGTTGGGCAACGCTGCAATGGAAATCGGTCGGCCTGCGGCTGCCGTTCGTCGGATTGCGTGGTGCAGGCCGTTGACAGGGCAGGGGTGTGCGCTATTTGCGAGCGATAGAGCGTAAGTTTTCAAAGTGCTGCGCTAGCCGTTCACCTTCTCCCCAGGATGGTGACGTGGGTTGTTTTCAGGGAGTGTGATATGAAATTCTCAGCTGTATTGGGTGCCGGCGTGTCTGCCGCTGCCCTGCTCTTGATTCCGGTAACTCCGGCGATGGCACAGACTGCCGCCCCTCAGGACGACACCGAAGAAGCCGCTGACGAAGGCGAAATCGTCGTGATGGCGCAGGGCCGCGCACAGGCGCTGGCCGACGTGCCGGTCGCCATCTCGGCGGTCAACGCCGAAGCCCTGTCAAACAGCGGCGCAAACGACATCCGCCAGCTCAACCAGCTTGCCCCGTCGCTGATCGTCTCGTCGACCGGTTCGGAAGCCAACGGTTCGGCCCGTATCCGCGGGATCGGCACCGTGGGTGACAACCCGGGCCTGGAAAGCTCGGTTCCGGTGTTCATCGACGGCGTCTACCGTTCGCGTTCGGGCATCGGTCTCAATGA
>JAFLDC010000013.1:14229-17812 GCA_017302775.1 Sphingomonadales bacterium | reverse complement strand
GCGGGCGGCACCGTCTCGGCCCGCTTTGACGGGTCGTACCAGAGCCATGTCTATACCGAGGCGATCAACTACGATTCGGTTCCGGTCGCGGCTGTATCTGGCCCGCTGCCAACCTATTATGCCACCAACCGCATCGATGCCTACTTCCTGGGCAATGCCCGGCTGACCTGGAAACAGGACAGCGACGCACCGTGGTCGATCAACCTTGAGGTGTCGAACCTGTTCAACAAGTACTACTACACCTCGCTGTACGAGCAGTACGCCAGCCCCCGCACCGTATCGGGCGCTCCGGGGCTGCCGCGCACCTGGGCCGTGACGATGAAGAAGAATTTCTGATCGCCGCCGACCAGTGACCGAACCCTCCTTAGGCCGCCTTCCAACCGGATGGCGGCCGCTCTTTTTCGCCTTGCGCCGTGCCGCACACACGATACAACAATACTAACAATAGTTAGGATGAGGATCATGGGCGCTTTCCCGCAAACTCCCTATTTCACGGGACTGAACGAACCGGTCGGGCAAGAAGTCAGCTTGACCGGTCTGACGGTTGAAGGCGCGCTCCCCGCTGAAGTGCGTGGCAGCTTTTACCGTGCGATCCCGGACCCGGCCTATCCCCCCAAGTTTGACAGTGACCATACCCTGTCTGGCGACGGCATGATCAGCCGCCTGTCATTCAATGCGGATGGCACCGCCGACTTTGCAATGAAATACGTGCGGACCGCGCGGTGGCTGGCAGAGCACGAAGCCGGTCGGGCCCGCTTTGGCAAGTACCGCAATCCCTTCACCGACGATCCCGACGTGGCCGGGATCGACCGCACCGTCGCCAATACCACCCCGGTGTGGCACGCCGGACGGATGCTGATGGCCAAGGAGGATGGCCGGCCCTATCGCGTCGACCCCCTGACCCTCGAAACGCTGGGCAGCTACGATTTCGGCGGCCTGCTCAAGTCCGAGACGATGACCGCCCATGTCAGGATCGATGCCGCCACCGGCGAATTGTTTTTCTATGGTTATGAGGCCGATGGCTGTGCCAGCGCCAAGGTCGCCTATGGCATCGTCGCACCCGACGGCACGCTCAAGTCCGAGCAATGGTTTGACGCGCCTTATTGCGCGATGATGCACGACTTCACCATCAGCCAGAACTATGCGCTGTTCCCGATCTACCCGACCACCGCCGATCTTGATCGGATCAAGGCCGGGGGTGAGCACTGGCACCACGAACCCGAACTGGACAGCTGGCTTGGCGTTATGCCGCGCTATGGCGATGTCAGCGAAATCCGGTGGTTCAAGGGACCGAAGGGTTGCCATTCGTATCACATGATGAACGCGTGGGAAGATGAGGCCGGGCTGCTTCACTTCGACGCCTGCCTTAATGACAGCAACGCCTTCGCCTTTATCCGCGAGCCGTCGGGCATTCACCGCCCGCAGTGGGAAATCAAAGGTGCCCTGACCCGCTGGACAATCGATCCAACCGCCGATGGCGGCGCGGTGACCGAGACGATTATCGGCCCGCCCGGTGATTTCCCCGTGATCCCGGCGCGCCTGCAAGGCCAGCCGTATGACCATGGCTGGATGCTGAGCATGAACCCGGAATTGCAGGGGCCACCGTTGTTCGGCGGTCCGGTCGGGGTGAATTTCAATCTGCTGCTGCGACTTGAAGGGATGACCGAAGCCCAGCCTCGCGTCGCCGATGCCCTGCCGCTGCCGCCGATGGCTGGATACAATGAGCCGGTTCACGTGCCGGCAGGCGATCCGGCGCACAAGGGCTGGCTGGTGATGATCGTCGACCAGCAGGTCGGCGATAACCAGTTCACGCATGAGGCCTGGGTGCTGGACGGCGGCAATCTGGCCGCCGGGCCGGTTGCGAAGGTCCGCATTCCGCAACGCCTGCGCCCGCAAGTCCATGGTTGGTGGGTGCCACAGGCCCAGCTGGATGCGTTGGCTTGACCAGGATCGCCATCACCGGGGCATCGGGCCAGTACGGCAGGCTCGCCAGTCAGGGGTTGATCGCGCGCGGACGTGCTCGCGACCTGATCCTGATGACTCGCCACCCTGAAAAACTGGCCGATTTGGCCGCGCTTGGCTGCGAGGTGCGCTATGGCGACTATGACTTGCCCGAAACGCTGGTGCCGGCACTGGCCGGAGCGGACGGGCTGTTGCTGATTTCAGGCACGCGAGTGGGTGCGCGGGTTGCACAGCACCGCGCGGCGATAGATGCCGCGGTGCAGGCAGGCGTGCGCCGCGCAGCCTACACCAGCTTCATCGGGATCGATGATCCCGCCAACCCGGCCGAAGTGCGCCACGATCATATCGAAACCGAACGATTGTTGAAGGCGAGCGGCATGGTCTGGACCATGCTGCGTGATGCGCACTATGCCGACGCGATGATCGTGATGGCCGGGCCGGGGGTGATGGCCAGCAGGCAATGGGTCAGCAATGCCGGTGCCGGGCGCGAGGCGATGGTCTGGCGTGACGATTGCGCTGCCTGCGCCGTGGCGGTGCTAGATGGGACCGGGCACGAAAACCGGACCTATGACATCACCGGCCCCGAATTGCAGACCTTCGCCGAGGTTACCGCGCTGATGGCAGAGATTACCGGCGTGCCACTGGAATATATCAGCGTCGATGATGCTGCGCAGTATGCAATATTCGACGCGATGGGCATTCCCCGCCGTCCGGTCGACGATACCTCCGTAAGCGGCATCCCCTGGAACAGCGACGATATGGTGACCTTCGGGCAGGCAATCCGCGAAGGGTTTCTGGAAATCCGTTCAGACGATGCCGCGCGGCTGCTGGGCCGCCCGCCACGGTCCGTCCGCCAGATGATCGAGGCGCATGCCGATATGCTGCGCGATGCGGCGGGTTAACGCCACAGCGCGTCGAGCGCTGGTTTGAGGTGCGCCCGGTGCGGTTCGGGGACGCGGGCAACAAGGTCATTTTCGAAAGCGTCGATCAATGCCCGCGCCTCTATCAGCTTGTGGCGCCCGGCTTGGTTCAATTCCAATCCGTTGCTCTTTCCATCGATCGGCTTGCGCACCAGCAGGCCGGCGTTTTCCAGCCGCGCGATCAATGGCACCATGTTGGCCCGTTGGATATCGAGCATCCGGCCGAGCTGGCTGGCGGTTACACCGGGATTGGCTTCGACCAGCAGCAGCGCCGATACGTCAGAAAAGCGCAGCCGCAGCGGCGCAAGCCGTTCGACCAATTCCGCCGTCATCGCCGCTGCGGCACGGCGCAAAGAATAGCCTGGCAGGTCGAGCAGCGGGTCCTTCATCATCGCCCTGTAGCAATAGCTATTGATCATAGCAATATTTTTGTTATGATCAATAGCAACAAGGAGAGACGAGGATGCAGTTTACGCGCTTCAATCCACTGACTGGTGAGGCCGCATCAACCGCCACGGCAATGAAGGCGGGCGATATTCCCGCAATCACCGCCCGCGCCGCAGCGGCCTTTCCCGCATGGGCTGCGCAAGGTCCCAATGCCCGCCGCGCCGTGCTGATGAACGCCGCTGCCGCGCTGGAAGCAAAGAAGGAGGCATTCGTCGCCGCGATGATGGCGGAAACCGGATCAACCGCGGGCTGGG
>JAFLDC010000013.1:0-14219 GCA_017302775.1 Sphingomonadales bacterium | reverse complement strand
TCAATCTGGGCCTTGCGGCCGGGATGATCCGCGAAGCCGCCGCGATCACCACCCAGATCAGCGGCGAGGTGATTCCCAGCGACAAGCCGGGTTGCCTCGCCATGGCGCTGAAAGAACCAGTGGGGGTAATCCTGGGCATCGCCCCGTGGAATGCACCGATCATCCTGGGGGTGCGGGCGATCGCGGTACCGCTTGCGTGCGGCAACGCCGTTATCCTCAAGGCCAGCGAAACCTGCCCACAGACCCACGCGCTCATCATTGCGGCGTTCGCCGAAGCAGGGTTCCCGGAAGGCGTGGTCAATGTTGTGACCAATGCCCCGGAGGATGCAGCAGAGGTAGTTGGCGCGCTGATCGATGCGCCCGAGGTGAAGCGCATCAACTTCACCGGCAGCACGGCGGTAGGCCGGATCATCGCCAGGCGCGCGGCGGAGCACCTCAAGCCCTGCCTGCTCGAACTGGGCGGCAAGGCCCCGCTGATCGTGCTGGAAGATGCCGATCTGGGCGAAGCTGTCAAAGCTGCCGCCTTTGGCGCCTTTATGAACCAGGGGCAGATCTGCATGAGCACCGAACGGATTATCGTGGTCGATGCCGTGGCGGAAGAATTCGCCCGCCGCTTCGCCGCCAAGGCCGCCGCCATGCCCGCAGGCGATCCGCGCGATGGCGCCACCCCGCTCGGCGCGGTGGCCGGCCAGAAGACCGTTGTCCATGTCAACGCGCTCATCGATGATGCCCTGGCCAAGGGCGCGAAACTGATCGCCGGGGGTAAGGGGGCAGGCGTCATCATGGCGGCAACCGTGGTCGATGGTGTGACTGCGGCGATGGACCTCTACCACGATGAAAGCTTCGGCCCCGTCGTCGCGATGATCCGCGCTCGCGATGCCGAGCATGCGGTCGCGCTTGCCAATGATACCCAGTATGGCCTGTCCGCCGCCGTCTTTACGAAGGACATCGCCAAAGGCCTGTCGATCGCCCGTCGCATCCAGTCGGGCATTTGCCACGTCAACGGCCCGACGGTGCATGACGAAGCGCAGATGCCGTTCGGCGGCGTCGGCGCCTCTGGCTATGGCCGCTTTGGCGGCAAGCAGGGCATCGACAGCTTCACCGAGACCCGCTGGATCACGATCGAGACCCAGCCCGGCCATTATCCCATCTGAATCGAAAGATATGACCATGACCACTGACCGCGTCGAACAGGAGACTGTTGCCTTCACCGTCGAGGACGGGATCGCCTGGGTAAAATTCAACCGGCCCGAAAAGCGCAACTGCATGAGCCCCAGGCTCAATCGCCGCATGAAAGCGGTGCTGGAGGAACTCGAATTCCGTGACGACGTGAAAGTCCTGGTGCTGACCGGCGAAGGCGAGGCCTGGACCGCGGGCATGGACCTCAAGGAATACTTCCGCGAAACCGAGGAGCAGGGCCTGTGGGCGATCCGCAAGAGCCAGCGCGAGAGCTACGGCTGGTTCGAACGGCTGCGCTGGTATGAAAAGCCGACCGTGGCGATGATCAATGGCTGGTGCTTTGGCGGCGGCTATGGCCCGCTGTTCGGCTGTGACATCGCGATAGCCAGCGAGGACGCGCAGTTCGGCCTTTCCGAGATCAACTGGGGTATTCTGCCCGGCGGCGGCGCCAGCAAGGTTGCCCAGGAGCTGATGCCGTTCCGTAAGGCAATGTACCACGCGATGATGGGCGAAAACCTGACCGGCAAGCAGGCAGAAGAACAGGGCCTGGTCACCGAGGCGGTCCCGGCCGATCAGCTCAAGGCGCGGGTGCTGGAAATCTGCAATGTCCTGAAGAAGAAGGACAGTCACGCGCTGCGTGCGACCAAGTGGACGATGCGGCGGATGGTCGACATGACCTACGACAATGGGCTGGAATACCAGATCCGGGCGCAGGAAGCGCTGCACAGCTTTGGCGGCGCGGCAGCACGCAAGGAAGCAACCCGCCAGTTCCTTGATGAAAAGACCTTCAAGCCGGGACTGGAAACTTTCGACACGTCCAAACTTCGGGGATGACCGCGCGGGTCGCCCGGATCGCCTATGTCGCCCGGAATGGCGCCCGGCCGTTCTATTATGCCAACGCGCATGAGAACGACCGGGTGCCGATCGACCTGCGCCCCATGCCGGTTCACGATGCCCGGATGATCGCGGCGGAGGTCGACCGCGAGGGCTTCCAGCTGATCACCCATCGCAGCGCAATCACCGACTGGACCGATCGCGCCGCGCTGGACGCGGTCCACCGGGGCGAAGTTGCGGCGCTGATCCGGGAGCTGACCGGCGCCGACGACGTGCAGGTTAACGCGCCAGGTATCGTGCGCTATTCGGAAAAGAGCGGCAAGGCCGGCAGCAGCGACAACTCGCACCCGGCCCGCTTTGCCCATGTCGATATCAACGACATCACCGCCGCGCAATTCGCGGCGCGCGGCTCAGAGGGCCGGACATTCCGGCGCTGCGCCGCCTACAACCTGTGGCGCGCGCTCAGCCCGGCGCCGCAGGATGTGCCGCTGGCCTTGTGCGATGCGCGCAGTGTCAGCGCGACCGACCTGATCGTGGCGGACGCCATCTTCGATCCGCCGGGCGGCGCGCCGGAATGGTCGTTCGAAAGCTGGGTGGTCGCGCACAACCCGGCGCACGACTGGTTTTTCTACCCCGATCTGGGCATCGATGAAGCCGTGCTGTTCAAGACCAATGACAGCGATCCGGACCGCGCGCACTGCGTCCCGCATGTCGCCTTTGACGATCCGCTGGCCCCGGCAGAGGCCCCGCCCCGCGTTAGCATCGAAATGCGCGCGACCTGTTTCTGGTGGGCCTGACGGCTCAGTCTCCGGCGGGGCCAAGATAGGCCGGGCCGTAGACCGCCTTGCGCACATCGGTGTGCAGCGCATCGTCAAACGGCAGTTTCTGCGTAGCGAATACCACCGCCAGATCATTCGCCGGATCGACCCAGAACAGCATGGAGGGATAGCCATCCCAGAAAAATTCGCCCACCGCGCCGCGATTGCGCTTCAGGTCGGCTGGCCGTGCGGTCCGCACCGCGAAGTTGAACCCAAATCCCCCATCGATCTTGCCGTTCAGGAATGAGCGCTCCGTAACCGCCGGGTCGAGCTGATCACTGCTCATCAGCCGCACCGTTGACGGTTTGAGGATTCGGACCCCGTCGAGCGATCCTTCGCCCAGCAGCATCCGGGCAAAGCGCATATAATCGTCGACCGTGGTGACGATCCCGGAACCACCCATGGTCAGTTTCGCGCCGGCGTAGTTGGCCTCCAGCCACTGTTTGTCAGGCACGCGCGCGAAGGTACCGCGCTGCGGGACCTGATACATGGCGGCAAGGCGGCTGCGCGTTTCGGGCGGCGGGGTCCAGCCGCTTTCCGTCATGCCGAGCGGGACGAAGATGCGGTCACGGACATAGTCGGCAAACCGCTGGCCGCTGATCTTCTCGACCAGCAAGGCCTGCACATCGACTGCCGCGCTGTAACTCCACCGGGCTCCGGGATCCGCGACCAACGGCACCCGCGCCAGTCGCCGTCCGAATTCAGCCAGATCGTGATCGAAGGCCAGTGGTTGTTCGGCATTCCAGGCCTTGCCCACCACCCCGTCTTCCCAGCCATAGCTGAACCCGGCGGTGTGCCGCAGCACATCACGGATCGTGATTGCCCGGCTTGGCGGACGCAGCGACTTGCCGTCCCAGACCTGTACCGCGCCGAACTCTGGCAGATAGAGCGCGAGCGGATCGTCGAGCCGGAACCGCCCCTCTTCATAAAGCTGCATCAGGGCGACCCCGGTAACCGGCTTGGTCATCGAGAATATCTGAATCAGGGTGTCGCGGCGAAAAGGCCTGCCAGCTTCGCGATCAGCGAGGCCAGCGGCATGGAAACAGCGTTCCCTGCCGCCCTGCCAGATCAGCACCGCTGCGCCAGCGGTTCTGCCGTCATCGACAAAGCCGTCAATCGCCATACCGACCCGGTGCCTGTCCAGCCGGACCTGATCGCTCTTCGCCACCACAGGGCGCGCGCTGGTCACACCGGGCACGATCAGCGCGGCAAGTGCAATGGCAGTGATGAACGTCTTCATGTTCCCCCGTTGGCTGGTCCGCTACAGGCGCTTGTACAACGCCAGCAACCGTGCCCAGGCCCGGTCGGCCTCAGCCTTGTCATAGACCGGCGCATCAAGCGTGCACCAGCCGTGATCGGCGTTGTAGACCTCTACTTCGACCGGCCGACCTGATGCCGCTGCGGCGGCACGCAAGGCGTCCTTGTCGCTCGGAGCCTTGGCATCGTCGTTGCGGGCGATCGCAATCAGGAAGCCTGCCTTGCTCTGGTCGAACAGACGATGCGGGCTGTCCGGCTTGTCAGTCACCAGACCGCCGCCGTGAAATGAGGCCGCGGCCTTGATCCGGCCCGGCAAGGCCGCCGCGCTGCGGATCGCGAAGGAGCCGGTCTGGCAGTAGCCTTGGGTGCCGATTCCCTTGCGCTTATCCACCGCGGGTTGCCGGTCCAGCCAGATCACGAAGGCCCCGGCATCGCGCACAGTATTGCCGGGGGACAGCGTGGCGATCGCCGGCTTGAGCTTTTCCTGCCCTGCCGGGGTACGCCATTCCGCGATGCTGCTCAGCAAAGGGGCTGGTCCGGCGCGGTAATAGTGATTGACCGCCAGGACGGCATAGCCCTCAGCCGCCAGACGGCGCGCCATTTCCTTGTAGGCATCGCGCAGCCCGGCAATGTCGGGCCACAGGATAACCGCCGGGTGTCGCCCCTTGGCGGGGTGCACAAAGAACGCATCGGCGCTCCCGTCCGGGGTTGGAACGGTTACCACCGCTTCGGTCAGCGCAGTGGTGCCATCCACCGTAGTCGTCGTACAGGCGGCAACCAACCCGGCTGCCCCGACGGCGGCAAATTCACGGCGGCTCAGGCCCCTTGCGGCCAGCGCCGCTTCTTCGTCAATGGCGGTCAGATCATCACACATGTGCGTTCCTCCTCTGCCGCAGCGATGGTCTCAGAACGACAACGCCGGATTGGCCTGTTTGTTTCAACACGGCCGAGCGGTCAGGTCAAATCATCAAGAGTGATCGCTTTGCCCGCCAGCGCCGCCTGGTTGGCGGCACGGCGCTGCCGCTCCACCGCCAGCCGTTCAGGTGGGGCAGCTTCATCAGGCAAGGCGGCCAGCGATTCATGATAGATCGCTTCGAAGTCCTCGGCGAATTCGGGGTGGGTAAAGATCAGGCCCTGCCCCGCAGTCATCCCCGCAACGATCCGGCGGCCTGCTTCATACGGGTCCATGCCGGCGCTGAAGATTTGGCCAAAGCTGGTCAGTTGATCGGCATCCACCGCGCTGAAACCACTCGCGGAAAAGGCGTCCGGGCGGCGGAATGCGGAATCCCACGCGTTGGTAGCAATCAGCGCGGGACAAACGAGCGAACAGCCAATACCCAGCGGGACCAGGTTATAGCGCAGGCTCTCCGTCAAGCCGCGCACTGCAAACTTGCTGGCGGTATAGATCCCGGCTTGCGGACCTGACAGGTATGCCGCCATGCTGGCGATGTTGGTGATATGTCGCCGTCCGCCGGCAGCCTTCAGCTTTGGCAGAAACGCGACGATGCCATTGGCGACCCCGCCGAAATTGACCCCCATGATCCAGTCATAGTCGGCATGGCTGGCCTCGGCCGTATCCCCGAACACCGATACCCCGGCGTTGTTGATCAGCACGTGCACTGCACCAAAATGCGCCTCAACCGCATCGGCGGCTGCAGACCACCCGGCCCGGTCCATGACGTCAAGCTTGATCCACAGCGGCTCTTCTCGGCCGTTGTCGGTGAACCACCGGGCCGCATCGGCGCGGTACGCCTCATTCCGGAATGACAGGGCCAGCCGCATTCCGGCATCGCTGCACGCCTTGGCAATGCCCAGTCCCAACCCGGAGACCCCGCCACTGATGAAGGCCACGCGACCGTGCCATTCGGCCATGATTTTTCCTCTCGCCAAATTCCTGCCGATTGTTAGCATTACATACAAATATGGGAGAGTCGAACATGTCCGATACCGAAATCCGGATCGCGGCCCTGGAAGCACGCGTCAACGAACTGGAAGATGTGAACGCGATCCGCCGGCTGCAGAATGCCTATGGCTATTACATCGACTACAACCGGCCAGAGGAAGTGGCCGGGCTGTTTTCGGCCGACGGTGCTGTGGTTTTCCTGTCCGGTGAATATCGCGGGCATGAAGGAATCGTTCGGCTTTACGGCACCTGGTTTCAGAACCTGTTCACCGGCGGGCGACGCGGCCCGGTCAAAGGTCTGCTGCTCGATCATTTCCAGTTGCAGGATGTCATCACCATCGCTCCGGATCGGCAAACGGCCAAGGGCCGGTTCCGCGGCGTACTGGCGGGGGGCTGGCACGATGCGATCAAGGACGCCCTGCCCGATGGGATGCCGCAGCAGTTCTGGGAAGCTGGCATCTATGAAAACGACTATGTCCGCGAAGATGGCGTATGGAAGATCAGGCGGCTCAACTACATGATGCAATGGCAAGCCGATTATGAAACCGGCTGGGCCCATACCGTCGCCCACTTGCAACCGGCCGTTCAGTGTTATCCAGAGAACCCGATCGGCCCGGATGTCATCCTGCCCGAAGAGGAATGGCGCCAGACCTGGCCGCACCGTCAGGAGGTGACAATGAGCTTTGCGCACCCCGTGCTGGGGGCGGCCTTCGTGGTCGAACACTTCACGGCCATGCAGAAGAAGTGGCCGTGATGCGCTAAACCTTCACACCTTCGTGATGATCGCGAATCCATTGCGTCATGGCAGCGATGATCTTGTCCGAAATCGCCGCAAACTGCTTCTGCTGCGCCGGGGTCAGTCCACCCAGCAAGGCGAGAGCCACGGAATCGACCGCAGGGCGAAGCTGATCATAGGTCGCCTGCCCGTTTGCACTGAGCCGGACGGGACGACGACGACGGTTTTCGGGATCGACGGCGTCCTCGATCCAGCCGCGGGCACGCAGCGCGGCCAGCGCGCGACTGACGTTCATGGCCGGAACCCCCATGATCTCCACCAGATCATGCCCCGCCAGATCGCCCTCACCCGCCAGCGCCATCATGACCTTGAGCTCGATCTGGCTGATCCCCGAGGGATCGCATACCCCGTCCTTCATCGGCGAATTCACGAACGAGCCAAGCTTGAGCAACCGGACCAGCTGGTCGAACGCGGGCTCCGGACTGGCAGACGGCATGTGCAGCGTTTTCCCCATCGCGCTCGGCTATCGATCCGTCTGGCACGGCGCAAGGGCGAATGTGCCTCATCGTAACAATCGTGACCATTTTGCATCACTGCATGCGTGTTTGCGTGGGTGTGCCCTAGGCCCTTGCCAAGTTCAATTTAGTATGTCTTACTAACAATCCTTGGGTCGGCCCGCTTGAAGAGGCCTGAACAGGAGAGGGATGTATGGCAAAGTTTTCCAGCATGACTGGTGTAGTCCGCATTGGCCTGGTCGCCGGTGTTTCGGCTATCGCCATGGGCATCGCCGCCCCCGCTTTCGCACAGGATAGCGCGCAGGGTGACGACTCTGAGGCGGGCCGCGATATCGTCGTGACCGCACAGTTCCGCGAACAGAAGCTGCAGGACACACCGCTATCGATCACCGCTGTCGATTCCACCTTGCTGGAATCGCGCAACCAGACCGACCTCTCGAAGATTGCCGCCCAAGCTCCCAACGTCACGCTCAACGCGATGGGCGGTGCCTATGGCTCGTCGCTCGGCGCATCGATCCGCGGGGTTGGTCAGTTTGACTTCAACCCGGCCTACGAACCTGGCGTGGGCATGTACATCGACGATGTCTACTACGCCACGCTGACCGGCGGCATTTTCGATCTGCTTGATCTTGAACGGGTCGAAGTGCTGCGCGGTCCACAAGGGACGCTGACGGGGCGCAACTCGATCGGCGGGGCGATCAAGCTGTTCTCCAAGAAGCCCGATGGCGATAATGAGGGATATGTCTCAATCGCTGCTGGCAGCAGACAGCGGATTGATGTGCGTGCCGGGGCATCGTTCAACCTGGCTGATGGTATCGATGCCCGCATTTCCGGCGTCTACAAGCGTCAGAACGGCTACGTCGATCAGGTGGATTACGGCTGCGCCAACCCCGGCAACGCGCAGGGCATCGGCCGCTTCCCGGGAAGCGGCTCAGACTGTGTGATGGCCAAGCTGGGCGAGGTCAATTATTCTGGCGTGCGCGGTGCACTGCGTCTGCGCCCGACCGACGGGATCGATTTCACGATCACGGCGGACTATTCGTATGAGAATCGTACTAACGCGGCCGAAGTCATTACCCGCACCGATGCCACCATGGCGCCTTTCGCATGCGGCCCGTTCTGCACTTACGCCAGTTTCTATCTCAGCGGCAATGATCTGACCCCGGGCGGCGGCGCTCCTGGACCGTGGGGCCAGGTGGCGCAGGGCTATTTCATGCCCAACACCACCAAGTTCGATGGCTGGGGCATTTCCGGCAACGGCACCTTCACCCTGTCAGACAGCCTCAACATCCAATCGATCACTGCCTATCGCTCGTATCGCCAGATCTGGGGAACCGACGATGACTTTACCCCCTATGCTCCCCGTGCGGCGGGAGGGTACAACGATCTGTCATTCAACTTCTTCAGCCAGGAACTGCGGCTTAACGCCAAGCTGGGCGATATTGGCGAACTGACCCTCGGCGGGTTCTATTCCGATCAGAAGTCAGTTTACTTCACCCGCCAGGACATCCGCTACATTGCGCCGGGCCTGAACTTCCAGTTCATGGGCAACGATCCGGTCAATGCCGACAGCAAAGCGGTGTTCGGAACAGTGATCCTGCGCCCGGCTGCAAACATGACGCTGACCGGCGGTTTGCGCTACACCGACGAGCACAAGGACTACACCTTCTCGCGCAAGAACTATGACGGGACGGTATCGTACTTCCTGGGTGCGCTGGACGGGGTCAAGGCCGTCTATGATGGCAGCAAGGTCGACTGGCGTATTTCGGCCGACTACCGCTTCAGCCCCGAAGTTCTGGCATACTTTACCGTGGGAACCGGTTTCAAGGGCGGCGGCGTGACGGCGCGTCCGTTCGAC
Source organism: Sphingomonadales bacterium (assembly GCA_017302775.1). Next base: position 5,119 of record JAFLDC010000013.1, on the reverse strand, counting down.
GCTGCCCAGGCGCTGAACGGCAGCTTCGGCCCCGAAACCGTCACAGCCTATGAAGCGGGCCTGAAGACCGACCTGTTCGATCGCCGTCTGCGGATCAACGTGTCGGCCTTCATCAATGACTACAAGGACATCCAGCTGCCACTGATCAGTTGTGTCTCGCTGGGTTCCACTGCCCCGTGCGGCGCCCGCCAGAATGCCGGTGACGGCAAGATCAAGGGCTTTGAGGTGGAAATGTTCGCCACGCCGTGGGAAGGCTTCGATGTGGATGCCTCGCTCAGCCATCTGACGGGCGACTGGAAGAACATCGACACCCGCGTCGGCAACGCGATCCTGATCACCGATCCGATCGTGTCACCCAACTGGAAGTGGAGCTTCGGCGCGCAGCAGCGGATGGACTTCGGCAATTCCGGCACGCTGACCCCGCGGTTCGATCTGTCTTATGTCGGCAAGACCAGCGCCGGACGCGTCGCGGCGGGTGGCCCGATCGAGTATTATCCCTCGGTCATGCTCGGCAACTTCCGCCTGACGTGGAAGAACAAGGACGAGGATCTGTCGGTCGCGTTTGAGGTGCAGAACCTGTTTGACAAGTATTACACCCCGTTCCGGTTCGCCGCGGTGTACGGCTTCTCCGGCACGATCTATTCACAGGTTGGGCGGCCGCGCGAATGGGCTGTCACCGTCAAGAAGACCTTCTGACAACGGGATACCTGGATCTCCGGGTGGGGACGAAGGGCGGCCGGCAACGGTCGCCCTTTTTCTTTGCGCCGCCTTCCGGCATTGGCTAGGCTTTCTACCAATTGTTAGAATAATACTGGGAGAGACCGCATGCTGCCCGAAGGCGTCCAGATAGCGCACCCTGACAAGCTGCTCATCGGTGGCGAATGGATTTCCCCGCATTCGGGGCGTCAGCTGACCATGATCTCCCCCAATACCGAGCAGGTCTGCGCGACATGCGCCGAAGCGGACGAGGCAGACATGGACCGCGCGGTGGCAGCCGCCCGCCATGCCTTCGATGCCGGACCGTGGTCCACCACCAGTCCGGCGGAGCGGATCGCGGCCTTTCGCCGGATGGTTGCCCACCTTGAGGGGCGCATTCCGGAACTGGCGCGGTGCTGGACCGCGCAGATGGGCGGCCTCGTCGGGTTTGCCGGGCCGATGCACGGCGGGTCCGTTGCCACGCTGGGGCAGATCGCCGACTATGCGGAAAACTTCCCGTTCGTTGAACAACGCGCCACGGTGGGCGCCGCGGCCGGACTGGTGGTGCATGAACCCGTGGGAGTCGTCGCGGCGATCGCGCCGTGGAACGGGCCGTTCGGGATCATGGCCAACAAGGTTGCCTATGCCCTGCTGACGGGCTGCACGGTGGTGATGAAGCCCAGCCCGGAAACACCACTGGAAGCCTATATCATCGCCGAGGCCGCCGAAGCCGCCGGGCTTCCCGCAGGGGTCGTGAATCTGGTTCCCGGCCACCGCGAGGCTGCCGATCATCTGGTCAGCAACCACGGGGTAGACAAGATCAGCTTCACCGGCTCGACCCTGGCCGGAAAACGCATTGCCCAGGTCTGCGGGGAACGGATCGCCCGCTATACTCTGGAACTTGGCGGCAAAAGCGCCGCGATCATCCGCGACGATTTTCCGACCGAGGCCGCGGCCAAGCTCCTGACCGGGACGCTCAACCTGATGAGCGGACAGGTCTGCGCAATGCTGTCCCGCGCCATCGTCCCACGGGCTCGTCATGACGAGCTGGCTGCCGCGATCGCGGCGGAAATGCAGCAGGTGGTGATCGGCCATTCCGACGATCCGACCGCTCAGCTGGGCCCGCTGGCGATGAAACGCCAGCTGGAGCGCGTTGAAATGTATATCGCCGAGGGCAAGAAGACCGCCGATCTCGTCACCGGCGGCAGTCGTCCCAGCCATCTCAATCAAGGCTTCTTCATCGAACCAACGCTGTTCGCCAATGTCGATAATACCAGCCGGATCGCGCAGGAGGAAATTTTCGGTCCGGTGCTCAGCCTGATCCCGTGCGACGATGAAGAGGATGCGATCCGCATCGCCAACGAAAGCAATTACGGCCTCAATGGATCGGTGCTGACCCAGGACGCGCAGGCCGCCTATAACATTGGCCGCCGGATCCGCACCGGCGGGTTCGGGCAGAACGGGCTGAGAATGGATTTCGGTCTGCCATTCGGCGGTTTCAAGCAGAGCGGCATTGGCAGGGAGGGTGGACCAGAAGGCCTGTGGGGCTATGTTGAAACCAAGACCATGCTGCTCGATGCCATGCCTGCCCGCCTTTGAAGGATACACCCATGACCAATCACATCGCCGGCAAATCGATCGTCATCACCGGGGGCGGCGGCGGATTTGGTAGACTGGTAGCGCTGAAGACGGCTGCACTAGGCGCCAAGGTCACGCTGGGGGATATCGATCTGTCCGCCGCCCAGGCTGCCGCGGCTGAGGTGCAGGCGGCCGGTGGAACCGCGCAGGCCGTGGCGGTGGACGTGACGGACCTTGGCCAGGTCAAGGCGCTGGTCGCAGCCGCCATCGCGGCGCACGGCGGGATCGACGTGATGGTGAACAATGCCGGGATCATGCCGCTGGCCTTCATCGCCGATCATGATGCCGCCTATGCCGCGTGGAGCCGCTGTATCGACATCAACATCAAGGGCGTGCTGCACGGCATGATCGCCGCGCACGACCCGATGATCGCGGCGGGACGCGGCCATGTCGTCAACCTGAGTTCGATCTACGGCAACTTCCCGGTCACGGGCGCAGCGGTCTATGGTGCGAGCAAGGCGGCGGTCAATTTCCTGTCCGAGAGCCTGCGGGTTGAGGCCCGCGGCAAGATCAAGGTGACAACGATCAAGCCGACTGGCGTTCCCGCCACCAATCTCGGCGCAAGCGTGGTCAATCCCGCCGCCAGTGTCGGTATTCTCGGCCAGAACACCAGCGAGTTTATGGAGATGGTCGGCCAGATGGGCGAAGGCACCTTCCCTGCTGAGCGGCTCGATCCGGCTACGATCGACTATGCCAGCCTGGCCCCCGAACACATCGCCGACGGGATCGTGCATGCGATCAATCAGCCGTGGGGCGTATCAATCGGCGAAATGACGATCCGCGCTAGCGGGGATCACTTTATCCTCTGATCGCCCCGTGTGATCGCCTTGCGGCGAATGTCGGCCCTAACCCAGTTCGATGCATCCGCCATCAACGTAGAGATCAACGCCGTTGATGAAGCTGGCCTCCTGGCTGGCGAGGAACAGCACCGCGCTGGCAATCTCCGCACTGGTGCCCATTCGGCCAATCGGGACCACCCCGGCCAGCATGGCGCGCATGCCGGCGACCTCATCCTGGCTTGCCCCGCGCTTGAAGATTTCGGTGTCGGTCGGGCCGGGCGACACCATGTTGACCCGGATCCGGCGCGGCAGCAATTCCTTGGCAAGAATTCTGGCCATCGCCCTAAGTCCGGCTTTCGCCGCAGCATAGGCGACATTGCCGGGCACCGCGGCGACCGAACCGATTGAACCGGTGATAACGATGCTGCCGCCATCGCGCAGCAATGGCAGCGCCGCCTGCACCGCAAAGAACGCGCCGCGCAGATTGACCGAGTGGACGCCGTCCCAAAACGCTTCGGTCACTGCCTCAACCGGGGCGAACCCGCCCACACCGGCGTTGACGAACAGCACGTCGATCCCGCCCAGCGCCGCGGAGATCTCGGCCATGGCCGCGCGGCTTTGCTCAGGCTTGCCGATGTCGCTGGCGATCCCCAATGCCTCGCATTCCTGTGCCGCAGCGGCCAGGGTTGCGGTATCGCGCCCGGTGAGCGCCAGCTTGGCTCCCTCGGCGTGAAACATCCGTGCCGCCGCCAGTCCGATCCCGGCATTGCCACCCAGGATCGCGACGCACTTGCCGTCAAATCGCATCAGAACATCGTGTTCGAATTGGCGCTCTTTTCAGGCACCGGTTGCAGGACATCCCAATGTTCCACGACTTTGCAGTTCTTCACCCGCAGGATATCCACGATGGCCATGCCCCGGTCAGTTTCGGAAAACCGCCCCCACGAATGCACCGCGACCAGATCGCCGTCAGCGATGACCCGCTTGATCTCGTACCGGATTGCCGGATTGCCCTTGAAGAACGGTTCGAGGAAGCCAATCGCCGCATCACGCCCGGTCGCTGCCATCGGGTTGTGCTGGATATAGCCGGGATCGACCCAGGTTTCGAAGGCGCCGCGCACGTCCTTCTGGATGTAGAACTGGGTCATGAACGCGGTTACGACCTGCTTGGGCTTGCAGCTCTTTGCTGCAGCCGGCTGGGCGGCGAGTGCCAGGGCGGCGGCGGCGATCAGGGCCAGGCGCATGATTGTCTCCCTTTTCAAAACATCGGCAACGGATTGAGCGGCTGTTCTGGCACGTCCTGCAGCACGTCCCAGTGTTCAACGATCCGGCCCTTGGCGACCCGAAAGATGTCAACCACCGCCAGCCCGGGATCGGCGGCATGCCGGATCACATGATGATGAACGATCACGTGATCGCCATCGACAAAGGCGCGCTTGAGGTTGTGCGTGGCCAGCGGTGACTGGACCTTCACCACGTCGAGGAAATCCTTGAGCGCCTGCACGCCCGGCGCGGCGAGTGACGAATGCTGGATGTAATCGGGCGCGATGTAATCATCGACCCGTGTGCTATCCATCGGCATCAGCACATCGCGGTACATCGCCAGGACCAGGTCGAGATTGGCCTGCTCGGCCTCTGTCCGGCTCATGCACTCTCCCCTTGTCTTTATAACAATTGGTAAGATATGCCTTAAGCGGTGAAGGGCGTAAAGCCCGCCCGGGAGAGAGCCATGAACCGCGCCGACCTGTACGGCATTCTCGATCAGTTCCTAGCCAGCCTGCAGGCCCGGGATGCGGCGCGCCTGCCGTGGGCGACCGACCCGCGGCACAGCGAAAACAACGTGATGCTGGCCCCCGGTGATGGCGTGTGGGGCACGATTATCAGGCTGGGCGACTATGACCTGCGTTTTGCCGATCCGGTCAGCGGGCAAGTCGGCTGGTTTGGGACGGTGATCGAACCGACCGAAGAATCGGCATTCTGCCTGCGCCTTGGCGTGACTGCGGCGG
>JAFLDC010000129.1 GCA_017302775.1 Sphingomonadales bacterium | reverse complement strand
GGTCGGTCTCGTCTTGCTGATCTGCTTTATGGAGCGGGCGACACGGCGACTGTTGATCCAGTATCCCAAGCGGGCCAGCCAGAATGGCATGATGCAGGCTGACCGGAGCCATTTGCCGCTCAAGCTCAATACGGCCGGCGTTATCCCGCCGATCTTCGCCAGCTCGCTGCTGTTGTTGCCGTTGACGATCACGCAGTTCGCCGGGAATTCCATCAATGCGGATTCGGCATGGGGTTCGTTCGTGGTAACGCTCAACCAGTATCTCGGTCACGGGAAGCCGGTCTATATGGCGCTCTACGCTGCGGGCATCATGTTCTTTGCGTTCTTCTATACTGCCGTCGTTTTCAATCCTGAGGAAACCGCCGAGAATCTGAAGCGCAATGGGGGGTTCATTCCGGGCATCCGTCCGGGCAAGAACACTGCCACTTACCTCGACTACGTGCTGACGCGCATTACGGTGATCGGTGCCATTTATTTGACGATCGTTTGCGTGTTACCGGAATATGTCATTGCCCAGACCGGCATCGGCTCGTTGTTCCTTGGTGGCACCAGCCTGTTGATCGTGGTCAATGTCACAGTTGATACGATCACCCAGATCCAGTCGCACTTGCTAGCGCACCAGTACGGCGATCTGATCAAGAAGGCCAAGCTGAAGGGTCGCATCCGCTGAGCCGACCTTAAAGAACCGGGGGAAATGCCGTGAACATCATCCTGCTAGGACCGCCAGGAGCAGGCAAGGGCACGCAGGCCCAGCGTCTGGTTGAAAAGTTTGGAATGCGTCAGTTATCGACGGGTGACATGTTGCGCGGGGCCGTCAAGGCGGGAACGCCGGTGGGGCTGCAGGCCAAGGCCGTGATGGAGCGCGGCGAGTTGGTTTCGGACGAGATCGTGTCCGCCCTTATCGGAGAGGAGCTGGACGCGATGGGTGCCGGCGCGGGGGCAATTTTTGATGGTTATCCCCGAACCGCTGCCCAGGCCGTATCGCTTGACCAGCTGTTGGCTGATCGCGGACGCACCCTCGACCATGTAATCGAACTCGATGTCGATGAAGATGCATTGGTGGAGCGGATATGCGGCCGGTTCACCTGCGCCAACTGCGGCAAGGGTTATCACGACAAGTTTGAACAGCCCAAACAGCCGGGTGTATGCGACAAGTGCGGCAGTCACGAGTTCAAGCGCCGCCCCGATGACAACGAAGATACCGTTCGTACCCGGATGGCTGAGTATCGTGCCAAGACGGCGCCGATATTGCCGATCTACGACGAGCGCGGAATCGTGACTCGGGTCAATGGCATGGCTGACATCGATGATGTGACAGCGGCGATCGAACGGGTTATGTCGAACTGAACGGGCAGGTCGGATCCTTGCTCAGCGCGAGGAGGGTTCGGTAGATGCCAAGAAAGTCATTCGCAGCGCTGGTATTGGCGTTATCGCCGGTGGCGGTGGGATCGCCTGCGCCGGCGGAGGTTACCACTCGAACTGATGCGGGGTTCTCCGTCGGACTGTCGGCCGAAACTCCTGCTGACCAGGCTACGGTCTGGAAGGCGCTGATTGCGCCAGGCAAATGGTGGTCCGGCGAACATACGTACAGCGGCGATGCAGCAAACCTGTACATGGATGCACAAGCTACCGGATGCTTTTGCGAGAAATTGCCGCGTCCCGCCGATGCTTCGCCGGAGCAGCGAATGGGTTCGGTCGAGCACATGCATGTGGTTTACGCCGATCCGCAGCGCGGGGTGCTTCGCATGGTCGGCGCGTTGGGCCCGTTGCAGGGGGAGGGGCTCCACGGTACTTTGACGATTACGCTGAAACCGGTTGAAGGCGGTACGCGGATCGAATGGGACTATGTGGTCGGCGGCTACATGCGAATGAAGTCCGAACAGATTGCGCCGATGGTCGACAAGGTTCTGGGCGAACAGTTGCAGCGGCTGGTTGCATTGTTGGCGGTGCCCCAGAAATAGGCGGGGCAGGTTGAACATTGGCGTGAGCAGCAGGGACGTTGACAGTCTTCGCGAATCGCCCTAAGCGCGCGCTTCACTCGAAAGAACGGGTCAGTCTGGCAGGCGAAAGCGATTCGGCGCGCCCACCGGACTCATTGCCGTTTGATCGGGCTGAAGCGTTGAGATGGGTGGTTGCATAGGTTGCCATCCGTGGAGCATGGAGAACTAAGTGGCTCGTATTGCCGGGGTCAATATCCCCACCAACAAGCGCGTAATCATCGCGCTTACTTACATTCACGGCATTGGCCCGTTTGCGGCCCGTCAGATCGTTGACAAGATTGGCATCGATCATGCCCGCCGTGTTTCGGACCTGAGCGATCAGGAAGTGCTGCATATCCGCGAGACGATCGATTCGGATTATACGGTAGAAGGCGATCTTCGTCGTAACACCGCGATGAACATCAAGCGGTTGATGGATCTGGCCTGCTATCGGGGCTTGCGCCACCGTAAGGGTCTGCCCGTCCGCGGCCAGCGCACTCACACCAACGCCCGCACCCGCAAGGGTAAGGCCAAGCCGATCGCCGGCAAGAAGAAGTAAGCTGGTCCTTTGATGGGCGGCGCCTGGCCGTTCGTCAGGACTGGCTGGCTCTAGAGAAGTTAGGAACTCTACATGGCACGCGAACCCCAGCGCATTAAGCGCCGCGAGCGGAAGAACATCAGCAGCGGCATTGCCCACGTCAATGCCAGCTTCAATAATACCATGATCACCATTACCGATGCCCAGGGCAACGCCATCTCGTGGTCGTCAGCCGGGATGATGGGCTTCAAGGGTAGCCGCAAGTCCACTCCGTATGCAGCTCAGGTTGCGGCGGATGATGCCGGCAAGAAGGCTGCCGAGCACGGTGTGCGCACCCTGGAAGTTGAAGTGAAGGGGCCTGGCTCTGGCCGTGAAAGCGCGCTGCGTGCTTTGCAGGCGGTGGGCTTCACGATCACTTCGATCCGTGACGTGACCCCCATCCCGCATAACGGTGTGCGCCCGTCCAAGCGTCGCCGCGTCTGATTTGCCGTTCGCGACCGGTCTTCTCCGGTCGCGGTTTCGGATCGGTTGCGGTTTCCGGTGACGGAAATCGGGGCCGTCCCCGCCAGAACAAAACCCCAAGGGGAAGTCCATGACTGTCAATATCAAGAACTGGCAGGAACTGAAGAAGCCAAACAGCCTCGAAGTCAAGTCGGGCGCCGATGCCAAGCGCCGCGCAACCTTCGTGGCCGAACCGCTGGAGCGTGGTTTCGGTCTGACGTTGGGCAATGCCCTGCGCCGTGTGCTGTTGTCCTCGCTGCAAGGCGCGGCGATCACCTCGATCAAGATCGAGAACGTGCTGCACGAATTCTCGTCGTTGGCGGGCGTTCGTGAAGACGTGACCGATATCGTGCTCAACGTGAAGCAGATCGCGCTTAAGATGCAGGGCGAAGGCCCCAAGCGCCTTCAGCTGTCGGCTACGGGTCCGGCTGAAGTGAAGGCCGGAGACATTGCTGTGTCGGGCGATATCGAGGTCATGAACAAGGACCTGGTGATCTGCCATCTCGATGAAGGCGCTACGCTCAACATGGAGCTGACCGCAGACACCGGCAAGGGCTATGTCCCCGCAGTGTCGAACCGTCCGGTCGATGCGCCGATTGGGCTGATCCCGGTGGACTCGCTTTATTCGCCGGTTCGTCAGGTTTCCTACAAGGTTGATAACGCGCGTATCGGCCAGGAGCTCGACTACGACAAGCTGAGCCTGACTGTCGAAACCGATGGCACGGTCACTCCGGAGGACGCTGTGGCCTATGCCGCGCGGATTCTGCAGGATCAGCTCTCGCTGTTCGTGCACTTTGAAGATGCAGTGCCGATGGGCTCCTCGCCAATGATCGGCATGGCGGCCTCTGCTCCGGCCGAGGAAGGCGATACCAACCAGCTGAACCGCTACCTGCTCAAGAAGGTGGACGAGCTGGAGCTGTCGGTGCGTTCGGCCAACTGCCTCAAGAACGACAACATCATCTACATCGGCGACCTGGTCCAGAAGACCGAGGCCGAGATGCTCCGCACGCCGAATTTCGGTCGCAAGAGCCTTAACGAGATCAAGGAAGTCCTGAGCTCGATGGGGCTGCGTCTGGGCATGGACATCCCGGGCTGGCCGCCTGAAAATATCGAGGAAATGGCCAAGAAGCTCGAGCAGGAGCTGCTCGGCTAATGACCCTATTCGGGGGCGGCTTCGGTCGCCCCCACACGGTGCAGGCAGCCACCGCAAGTGCTGCCGGGTATGGGGTACCTTGTACGGCCCCCTAACGAACAAAGGAAAGTCAAATGCGTCACAAGTATGGCGGTCGCAAGCTGAACCGCACCTCCAGCCACCGCAAGGCCCTGTTCCGCAACATGGCAGCCGCGTTGATCAAGCATGAGCAGATCACCACGACTCTGCCCAAGGCCCGCGAACTGCGCCCTTATGTGGAAAAGCTGATCACGCTGGCCAAACATGGCGGGCTGTCGAACCGCCGACTTGCGCATGCTCGTCTGCTCGACGATGCGCAACTGGTGAAGCTGTTTGACGTTCTTGCTCAGCGTTATGCAGGTCGCGCTGGTGGCTACACCCGCATTATCAAGGCCGGTATCCGTGCCGGTGACGCCTCGCCGATGGCGGTGATCGAACTGGTTGATCGCGACGTGGCGGCCAAGGGGCAGGATTCGGGCCCGGTTTATACCGGCGAGGAAGAACTGGCCTGAACGACTTCAAGCTGAAAGTTTAGGGGGCCGGTTGTCAGGTTTGGCGATCGGCCCTTTCTTTTTGGGACAGTTCATTACGCCGCAATCTTTGCTTGCCTAGTCTGACCCTAGATGCAGCAAAAGGGGGCTTCGATGACGATGAACGGTAGAATTTCAGCGTTCACGTGGCGGCGTTCGACGGTTGCGATCGCTTTGGCGGTCGGAGCTATGATGGCTGGCAGCCCCCTGCATTCGGCGCCAGTAAAGTCCAAGCCCATCAATTTCGAAATTTCTAACAAGGGTTGCTTTCGCGGTCCTGGGTTGGCGCCATACATCGACCAGGCAATTGCCAAGCGCAAACGCGCGGCCCGGCGTGACGGCGGGGAGCTGGCTTCGTTTTACGTGCGGCTTCCGGATCGGCGGTGGCATGGCCTGACGGTGACCGCGGTGGGGCTGCATTACGAATCGACTTCGGTCTATTTCCGTGAACCAGAGGCCAAGGTGCGGCAGGTTCTGAAGGGTATCGGCGTACAGATCGATGCCAAGGGCGTCATACCGATGCAAAGCGAAGAGGCGGTCGAGACCCAGCTGCTATCTGCTACCAGCGGGGAAAGCCGAGCATATGGCTCCAGCGCGGTAACCTGCGGGGTGTAACCGCTCACGGGGGCGGATCGACCTTTCGTCGAACGATGAATTGCAAAGGCAGGAGCAAGCGTTAGGCTTGTTCCTGCCTTTGCAATTTGGGGAGAAATCCGTGTCACTTCGCACTCGCACCTTGGCCGGTGCCCTGTTCGCCGTATCCGCCGTTGCCGTCACTGCTCAGGACCTGAAATTGACTTATCCGCAGACTGCCAGAGGTGATGTCGTCGAAACCGCGTTCGGGCAGGAAGTTGCGGATCCCTACCGTTGGCTTGAAAACGATGTACGAACCGATGCGGCGGTTGCCGAATGGGTGAAGCAGCAGAACAGTATCAGCCAAGCATATCTGGCGAGTCTGCCGCAACGCAGTTGGTTCGCCCAGCGGATCAGGGCTCTCATGGATTTCGAACGGTTTGGCCTTCCGCGCAAAGCTGGTTCCAACTATTTCTATATGCGAAATTCCGGCCTGCAGAATCAATCGCAGCTGTTTGTTCGTAATGGATTGAAAGGTACGCCGCGGCTGCTGATCGATCCGAACGGCTGGGCCAAAGACGGCGCAACCGCCCTGGCCGATTGGGAGCCGTCGGACAACGGTAAGCTTTTGGCCTATTCCGTTCAGGATGGTGGCTCAGACTGGCGCACGATCAAACTACTCGACGTAGTCACCGGTAAAATTCTTGGCGACGAAATTCGCTGGGCCAAGTTTACCGGCATCTCTTGGGTCGGCAACAGCGGCTTCCTCTATTCCCGGTTTCCGGCACCTGAGCAGGGCAAGGAATTCCAGTCACTCAACACCAATCAGGCGGTCTATTTCCACAAGATCGGGACACCGCAAACCGCCGACCAATTGGTCTACTCGACTCCGGATCGGCCGAAACTGGGGCATGGTGCGGGGGTGACTCACGATGGCCGGTGGATGGTTATCACCTCGTCGCAAGGTACGGACAGCCGCAATGAAGTGCACGTCAAACGCCTGGTTGGCGGAAAATGGGGCAATCCCGAACCGCTGATCAAGGGTCTGGACCATGAATGGCGGCCAATCGAAGGTGTCGGCAGTACGCTTTACTTCATTACCAACAAGGACGCTCCACGGCTCAAGGTGGTCAAAGTTGATCTTTCGCGCGGCGTAGAGCGGGCGTCCTTCGAAGATGTGATCGCCGAACGGCCAGAAACCCTTGAGCGCGCGCAGATTGTCGGGAACCGCTTGATCCTCAACTATCTGAAGGATGCGTCTTCCACTGCTGAAGTCGTTGCGCTTGATGGCAAGCCGGTGCGGCAGATCAGTCTTAACGCCATCGGCACGGCATCGGGGTTTGGCGGCAGGCCCGGCGATTCTGAGACCTTCTATTCCTTCTCAAGCTTCAACCAGCCAGGCGCGATCTACCGCTTTGACAGTTCCACCGGGCAGAGCACGGTATTCGCGCAGCCAAAACTGACATTCAATCCCGATGACTACCAGGTTGAGCAGCGGTTCTATACCTCCAAGGATGGTACGCGCGTACCGATGTTCCTTGTCCGCAAGAAGAGCATCGCCCATGCCGGTAAGCCAGTGCCAACGCTGCTTTATGGCTACGGCGGGTTCGATGTTTCGCTGACCCCCAGTTTTTCTGCCGGTCGAATGGCGTGGCTTGAGGCGGGCGGGGCGTACGTGGTCGCCAATCTCCGCGGCGGCGGCGAATATGGCAAAGCCTGGCATGACGCCGGCCGGCTCAATAATAAGCAGAACGTGTTCGATGATTTCATTGCCGCAGGCGAATACCTCATCGCGCAAGGAATTACCCCGAAGGGCGGCCTGGCGATCCAGGGCGGATCGAATGGCGGCCTGCTGGTGGGTGCGGTGGTCAACCAGCGGCCCGATCTGTTCGCGGCTGCCAATGCTGCGGTCGGCGTGATGGACATGCTGCGCTTCGACCGCTTCACCGCCGGACGCTACTGGGTCGATGATTATGGCTATCCGTCGAAGGAAGCGGACTTCAAGACGCT
>JAFLDC010000128.1 GCA_017302775.1 Sphingomonadales bacterium | reverse complement strand
CCGACGTTGCTCCACTGACTGTTATGGCAATAAATTTCTGCGCTCCTTCACCATCCCGAACCACCAGCTGCGCAAGCTGAAGGCAGACATCTTGCAGGGCTGCGGCAAAGGCATCTGCACCAGGGCTGTCGAACCCGGTCAGCTCGGCATTGCCGGCCGCGCCGGTGGCGAATGCCAGCACCGTATCGCTGGTCGAGGTGTCACTGTCGACCGTGATACAGCTGAAGGTGCGCGTATTGGCTTGGCTCAGCAATTGCTGAAGGAAGCCGGGCGTAATCGCGCAATCGGTAAATATATAGCCCAGCATGGTTGCCATATCAGGCGCAATCATGCCGCTGCCTTTGATGATCGCTGACAGCGTAACTGTTTTTCCGTCCACCACCGCCGTAGCCGTCGCGCCTTTGGCAAAGGTGTCAGTCGTGCCAATGGTTTGGGCAGCATCCAGCCAGTCACTTGGTTGCGCTATCAGTGCAGCCGCGATCCCGGCTCGGGCCTTGTCCTTGGGCAACGGCACGCCGATCACCCCGGTGGAAGAAACAAAGACCTGTTGAGGAGCGCAGCCCAAATGTTCGGCGACCTGCGCCATGATCTGCTCCACGGCCTCACGCCCGCGATAGCCGGTGAAGGCGTTGGAGTTGCCAGCATTGACCACCAGTGCCCGGGCGCTGCCTTGCGCCAGATTGGCACGGCCAAGTTCCACCTCAGATGAACAGCAGACATTGCGGGTAAATACTCCGGCCACGACGGTGTTTTCGGCCAGTTCGACATAGGTCAGATCGCACCGGCCCCAGTCCTTATAGCCCGCGCGTGCCACGCGCAGCGTTACCCCTGGGATCGGCGGCATGGTCGGGAATGGGCAAGCGAGGGGCGAGATGGAGTGAGCCATGGCCGCGCTTTAGGTTCGTGGGGGGGCAGGGGCAAGTGGGTTGCTGGTGTAGCCAAAGCGCTTATGCTTTGCGCCATTGACCTCAAGGGGAAAAGCCATGCGTCTGACCTGTATAATCCTGTTCGCAGCGGTAGTGGCCGAGGCGCAGGTGGCGCAAGCGCAGACCCCGCCGCCGCCGGTCGTGACGACCAGCGATACGCAAATCTTTGATCGACCGCATACGACAACGCTGCCAGCACCGACAGCACCCACGGCCCCGTCACCTGGCCCCCAGCGGAAAATGCGGCAGCCGAGCCCGGCTGGCCAACCCGGGAATTGGGTTACAACCAATGACTATCCAGCCTTGGCCTTGCGCGAACAGCGGGAGGGCGTTGTATCGTATCGCCTTACTGTAGGACCTGACGGATTTGTCAGCGGCTGCACGATCACCGTCAGTTCGGGTTCGGCAGATCTGGACGCTACCACCTGCAGGGTTATGACGGCACGCGCGACATTCATGCCAGCGACCGACGCAAACGGCCAACCGACGACCGGAACGTACGTCAGCCGGGTTCGCTGGACGATACCGCAAGCTCCGGCGGCTCCGATTAAACTTATTCTTCCGGAGAACCCGATGCCAGGTCAAAGCGTCATCACATTCACGATCGGTGCCGATGGCCGCGCGACGGATTGTTCACTTGTTTCAGGCCCGGATCCGGCCAAATTTCTGCTTTGGACGATGCCATGCGACTACGGACAGGTCTACCCCGTCTACCGCGACGCTTCTGGCAGCCCGGTTGCCCGGCGGGTCAGAATGGTGCTGAGCGTTTCGCTGCCAGCCTCAACTCCTCCTCCGGCGATCAAGGGTAAGAAGCGCCGCTAGGCAACTACTTCCCCAGTCCGATGAGCGCCATCGGTCCGGCCTTGTCGCGCGGAGTGATGACCCATTCAAGCCGCTGGCCAGCCGGATCGGCCTTGGGACCTTCGTCCGTATTGTTGGCCAAAATCCTGCCGTCGGTGGTCAGTACAAACTTGCCGTCGATCATGGGCTGATTAGGAACATTGTCCTTGCTTCCCGCGCCTTTTTCAGCCGCCATCATCTGCGCAAAATTACCGAAGCCGCTCATGCCGGTCTGATCAGCAGCAAGGGCAGGGGAATCGACGCGGACGGTGCCATCGGAACGGCGGTTAAGGATGAAGAACGGCGCAATCTGAGGCATTTTCTCCATCGTCGGGAAGGAAAAATCGTGGCTCAACTGGCCGCTGACTTTGAAATCAACGTCGTACAATCCGTTGCCTTTATATACCACGGCGTTCCAGCCATGCTGCCGCCGCAGCCGAGCGGCAAGCTCCTCTGCCGCCTTCGGATCGCTTGGATCGATCCCGCCGAGCATGGCCTTTGCCATCTCGAGATCTTTCTTGTCTTTATCGGCCTTGACCTGCTGCTCGTTGTCCCATTCGGTCCGCTGGTTGTCGAGTTCTTCCTTGGAGCAAGGGCGCTCCTTCTCCGAGTCATCGTCGGCATAGCAGAGACGTGGCTCGAACTTTTCGGGTACCTGGCTGGCCTTCATCAGATCGGACAGTCCAAGAATGAAAATCTCGCCCTTGTAGCTGTATGTAAACTGTCCGTCCTTGCGCAGATCGAGGGTGGCGATGAATTTGCCAGGGGTCACTAGGCAAGCGGTAAGCAACAGGCTCAGCGCGGCAGCCATGCCGGCGGCTGCCAGGCGGCGCAGGTTAGTCGGTCGGCTCATTGCAAGGTTTCCCCCCGGTTCAGCTGCGGGTGGCGATGGCGTAAAGCGCAATCGCAGCTGCATTGGATACATTCAGGCTCTCTATGGCGCGTGAGATCGGCAGTCGAGCAATTGTATCGCAGTGTTGCACAATATTGTGCCGCATGCCTTCGCCCTCAGCGCCAAGGACGAGGGCTACAGGGCCCTGCGGTAAGGCTTCTGACAATGTGGCAGTGCCATCGCCGTCAAGTCCGATCCGCCAGTAACCGGCCGCGGCCAATTCATCGAGTGCGCGTGCCAGGTTTACCACACGCACCCACGGTACCGTTTCCAGCGCGCCGGACGCACTTTTCGCGAGAGTGCCTGATTCGGGCGGGGCATGCCGATCCTGAGTGACGATTGCAGCGGCGCCGAACGCGGCGGCAGAGCGCAGAATCGCGCCGACATTGTGCGGGTCGGTTACCTGGTCGAGCACCACCACAGGGCGATCCGGATCGCCCTGCAGCACATCGTCGAGATAGACATCTTCCAGTGCATTGCATTCCAGCACCAGCCCCTGATGCGGTGCATCGCGGGCTACCAGCCGGGCAAGATCGGCGGGAGAGGCATATTCGAGCGGAAAGTTGGCAGGAAGCTCGCCATCCAGCGAATCAACACCTTCGCGGGTGGCCCACAGCTTGCGGTGATGACGATCCGGATTGTTAAGCGCCGCTTCGACGGCATGACGACCCCATAGCCGGACGGCACCGGTGCTGGCACGGCCAGAACCGCGTCCGCCCTGCATACGCCCGGCGCGCCCGCGCATTGCCTTGCCCTTCTTGCCTTCGCTCTGACGGTTCATTTGCAGAATCCCCTTCGTTGGGCGCGCTGTAATAGAAGGTGGGGGCGAGGGCTAGGCCGCAGCCTAGTGTCCGGCGATGGAGGGCGTCGGAAGGTGGCTGGTGGTGGCAGGGCTTGTATCGAACCTTTCATCTAGTCAGTTGAAATAGATCATATTTATGGGAATAGGTTTTCATTCCCCCACATTGTCCCCCACACTTTTCCGAAATCTCTGCGGCGGACTGGCTGTTTCAACCGAAGCAACGCGGGCGCAATTAGCGGCGGCTGGGGCCCCGCTTGGAAACGCCCCACCCCTCCGGGGCGCCCCTTCTTGGCGATGGCACTTGGTCCGGCCAATTGGGCACGCGGAATAGATGCCCAAATTTTTGGTCAGGACTTCACGTTTTTGGTCGCAAAGCCGCTTCAATGATACCCTTTACCCAACGCAATTCGTCATCGCCAAGGCTGGCGAGACGGCTGGTAATTTCGGTGAGGGTGGCTCGCTGCAACTGCCCGGCCGGCAAATCCGGGGTAAACAATTCTGCCGGATCAACTCCAAGCGCATCTGCAAGTTGCCCAATCACGCCGAAACGCGCGCCACTACTGCCACCTTCGATCTTGGAAACCATGTCGGTGCTGATGTTGGCCCGCTCGGCCAAACCTTCCTGCGTCCATCCCATTCGCACGCGATGCGCCTTCACCAGTTTTCCGAATCTCGCGCGCAAATCGACCATGACGCCTCCCCGCTGACGGGTAGCGGGGCGCAGAAATCAACTTGAGGGAAGTAGCTTCGATTTTCTTGAAATGTGGTAAGGAAAAGGCAACTTTCTGTAATTAGCTTACGTCTCTCGGTCCCCTCTGCACGGGAATTACCGCCAACAGCAACGCGAGTAAGGACATGGGATACTTTTTGGGCATGGTAATTGGCGCGACGCTGGGAATGCTGTTGTTCGGATACGCGGCTGCCTGGCTCATCAGGAAAATTACGGGGATCGCCAACATTCCTTCGTATGCAATCGGCGTTTCGCTCATGACTTTGGTGGGCGCTTGGTCGATAACATATGATGGCGGCTCATCATTTCTCGTCAACTGGTTCTGGTATATGATCGGAGCCGCGATTGCATTACCATTGATGATCGCACGCGAGCGGCGAAATCAGCGCCCAAGGCTTGAAAACGAAGCCGGTTGAGGTGGCAGTTCCGTGGACGCCATACTGGTTATCGCTGTTGGCATTGTCGGCATCATCATAGCCTTAGCGTTGGGGCTATACCTGCTTATTGGGATGGTGGTCGTATGGCCACTGTCCTTGATCCTCATTCTCCTAGGCGGATTCACCGGCGGGGGAGTCGGCGCCGTCATTGGTGCGGGAATCTCGGGTGTCATAGGCATTTTCGTCTATAATGACTGAACGCTCTGCGGAATTTGGACGATGGCATCCGCCTACAAGTCAAACGACATTCCCGGGCGCTGGTAGAACGTAACTTGGCGAGAACGAATTGTCTCGACGCGCCACCATCCCCTAAAATCCGGGCTTTTACGACAGTTAAGAAGCGCGCGGCGAATATGCGGCACATCATACCCCCTGATATTCGCCGGCAGCCCCATTAGCAGGCGAGTAGCAACCCAATGGTGCGTTACCGCTTCGACAGGAATTTCCCCCTTCAACCAGCCTACAAGGATACCGATTGCCTCATCATCGCCCCGCGCGGCCTCCGTGATATAGGCCGCGACTTCGCGGGGCGCGGCTTCATCGGCCACGTTGCCGAGCGCGACCAACTGGTTTCTGGCCTTTTCATCATATGGCCAAAGCTCGGACATTATCGCAGGCTGTTCGATAATGTAGAACAAATGAGCGACGGTAAGCGGCTGGCCCTTTCGGAGTTGGAGACGGATTTCCGCCCCGTGCTCGCTCTCGCCAAAGTCCAGTCGAAGGACTCCTGCTTTATTCATCTTGCGCGCTTTGCGCAGGGATATTCTGAATTTTTCGCAAAATTCATAGAGGTTCATTGTGCAATTCCTTGAATGTCTGGAAACGGCTTTTTTCAGGCCATTCTGGTCGTGGAGGCGCCCGTCGAAACCGCAACAAATCGCGTCGGAAACGGCAGAAATCCGTGGCATGGCCTGAAAAGGGCTTGCTCTTTTTATGCGCGCGCGCGGGTAGGGAGCGATGCTGCAAGATCGCTTCGCTCACTAAGCCAGCTTCACGTTCAACCCGGTGATTGCGCGTAACGGATTCGGAGAAAAAATTTCCGAGCCTGCTTTCTCCGAAAGAACGGGATTTTGCCCGAGCTTGTGGCCCCGTGCCCCGATGGCCTTGGGGGAAGCCGATGACACCCACCATCGCGGCAGGGGCGAGCGGCCGGAAACAACATAGCGCTGCTCATCGCCATTTTGAGGGGAGACATGGATCATGCCTCCCTTTCGTGATCGGGCTGGATACCAGCCAATCGCTTGAGGCTGGAAATCTTCACCAGCCGCCGCGTCCCGATACGGACGGTTTCAATCTGACCGCCAGAAATCAGTTCGCCCAATTTGGTCTTGCCGATAGCCAGAATTTTTCCGGCTTCGGCTTGGGAGCAAAGGATTGGTTCCATAGTGCAAAACTCCGCCGTGACCGGCACGAGATTGCGCGGGTCATGACGGGCTGATGCAGGTGAGGCGACGCGGAAACCTCATAGCAGGGCTGAAAATTCCCTTGCTAGGTTTTTGGGCGTCCTCCCTTGCCGGATGGAAGCCGAGACAATCCGTTACCGATATCGGGCAATGCTACCCAGCGGTCCCGGTGATTTTCAACTGGCCCCACATACCGTTCGAGACGATAGGTATCCCCACCGCCCGTTAGCTGCACACAGGACTTGCGGAAGCGGTGAAACGCCTTCCGCGCCGCTTCTTCCTCCGTTGTAATATCGCCATCATTAATCGCAGCCTCGATTGCCGCGTGCAGAGAAATCGCAACGCCACTGGCGGTCGCGGCCTCGATACGGCTTAGGATCGCACCAGCAACCAACATATCACTTACGGCCTGTCGCGTTTGCGTGGCACGATTGAGCGCGTGTCCCGGCTGCGCGCCGCCGCTATGCGGGCGACGGATAACGGAAAGCTGGAACATGCTTTCGCCCCGCTGGCCTCCAAATGCCAACAAAAAGCGAAACCAGCCCGGTCGCCGATCCTTCAAGTGGAGGCCAAGCGTGCGCGCCAAGCGAAGCAACGCCAAAAACCTCGCTTTTCTATCAGCCGCCTTTTCGACGCCTTCAACGGCAACACCGATTTGCATTGCATCCAATACGCGCCGCGCTTCGCGTATCTCTTTGGATGAGATTCGCGGATTGCCCGCCAAAAGTGCAAAAACTTCATCCGTAGTGAGATTGAGGGGACGCCCACCCAACACCGCCCGCGCGCCGTGCAAGGCGTCAGGGTCGCCCATCACTTCGCCTTCCTGATCGGCACGACCTTCCCGGCCATCGCCGCGCCCGCACAATAGCGGCCCCATGCCTCCATGAGCTTCACGCGAGCGCCCGGCTGGTCCGGCGTGCCCAGATAGGTTGTGCGACGATACGCGGCCTGCACTGCGTCAGGCGTCTTGTGCGCCAATGCAGCTTCCACCACGGCATCGGGATAACCCTCGTTCGCCGCCCAATCGGTGAAGGAAGAGCGGAAGCCGTGGACGTGGAACGGCTCGCTCATGTCGCGCAGCACCTTCAACAGCGTCATATCGGACATGGGCTTGCCAGCCGTGCCGGGGAATACCTGATCGCTTCCTTCCAGCTTGAGCGCTGCCGCCTTCGCCAGCACCGCCAGAACGGCGTCAGAGAGCGGAACGATGTGCGCCTTACCTCGCTTCATGTGATCGGCTGGAATCGTCCACAGGCGGGCTTCAAGGTCAAAT